>CAVJLN010000198.1:0-2026 GCA_963650485.1 Bacteroidaceae bacterium | reverse complement strand
TTCTGCCACTGAATCGATGGGTTCAGTTTCTGATAAGGAAAATGAATATTCTGTAGCAGTGGATTTAAACAATTTTCTACAAAATAAGTATTTACAGAAAGCAGCAGCGGGGATAAAAGAATACAGATAAAGAGACATTCTGTATGTGCATCGGAATAGCCATAATGAAAGCAGCGACTGTTTACGAAAATCCCCTCGCCCGTCTGCAAAGAAATTTTCTGCCCATTCACATCATAAAACATCTGTCCCTCTAAAATCAGAATAAATTCCAGATCGTCATGCCAATGACTGACTGCACGAAAATCAGGATAGCTTGAAAGCTGTCCCTTTTTTATATATGCAGGAAAGTCTGGATTGTTATAGGCAACATTTTCGGATGCATCTGAGTTTAAAACAGTACTAGGACATACTTCCATCAAAATCATCCCCCCCTGCGAACGTTTGTTATATTATTATGGCGGATTCTGGTATAAAAATCAATAAAATTTGGATATCTTTATATTGTGCACAGAAAGGAAATAAAATATAGATGGAAAATGAATTCAGAAATAAGATTCTGAAACTTGCCCTGCCTATTACGGCACAGCAGTTTATGCTGGCATTTGTGAGTGCATGTGATGCTTTTATGCTGGGAGGGCTAAATCAGAATTCTCTGTCAGCAGTTTCACTGGCTTCGCAGATCACCTTTGTTTTTAATTTGATTTTAACAGCACTTACCATAGGGGAGAATATGTTTGTTGCACAGTATTATGGAAAGAAAGATTTTGATGGATTACGGACATCAGCAGGACTTGCCTTGAAATATGTATTAGCAGTTTCTATCATCTTTTTTATTGCAACATTATTTGTTCCTGAAACTCTTATGAGATTATTTACAAATGATATTATATTGATTGATTATGGGGTTAAGTATCTGAAGCTGATTGGATTATCGTATGTATTTTCGGGCATTTTACAGGTTTTACAGGGAATATTAAAAAATTGTGGTTATGTAGGCAAATGCACTATGGTCAGTACAATCGTTGTCTGTGTTAATATTGTACTGAATGCTGTTCTTATTTATGGATACTTTGGATTTCCAAGAATGGAGATTGCGGGTGCAGCACTGGCCACTGTCATTGCAAATGGAATTGGTCTGGTTATCACGATATATATTTTGTACTTGAAAAAGGAGCTTTGGGTTGGAATATCAGATATAAAAAAACGAAAAATAAATATAACCACAAAATTCTGGAAACATGTTTATCCGGTACTTTTGAATGAACTTGTCTGGGGAGGCGGATTTGCGATGTATTCAGTCATACTTGGACATCTTGGTTCCGATGCTGTCGCAGCTAATTCTATTGCAAATATAACCAAAAATCTTCTGATCTGTGTTTGTACCGGTTTTGGATATGGCGGAAGTATTATCGTTGGAAATCTGCTTGGCGAGGGAAGTTTATCTGAAGCAAGAAAAAGTGGAAATACTTTATGTAAAATTGCGGTATTTTCGGGGATTCTGACCGGAGGAATGATTCTTCTCCTGACACCGGTTATTCTGCATTTTACGAATCTGACCGATACAGCAGGTGGGTATTTGAAGTATATGCTGTTTATGAGCAGCTATTATGTAATAGGAAAATCAATCAATTCCATGACAATAGGTGGTATTTTCCCGGCAGGAGGAGATACAAAATTTGGTTTAAAGTGTGATATGGTTACTATGTGGTGCTTTGCAGTTCCGTTGGGATGCATCGTAGCATTTGTCTTGAAATTGCCGGTGCTGATAGTGTATTTTGTCTTAAATCTTGATGAGTTGGTAAAACTTCCGGTGGTATTTAAACATTACAGACAATATAAATGGGTAAAAAATTTAACAGAAACGGAGAATTAAAGAAAATTGTTCCATGATGAAGAAATTGATGATGAAGCGTGGAATATGATATGTGTGCAGGAGGAAAAATAATATGACTATGAGAGAACGTATTGCAACAGGAAAATTATTTACAGATTATTGCGAAGGACTTCCGGAAGATCGGACAAATTG
>CAVJLN010000197.1:0-2087 GCA_963650485.1 Bacteroidaceae bacterium | reverse complement strand
GACCACACTAAAAAATGCGGTCAGCTGTATCAAAATCTTATCCGTTTAAATTTATGATAGTAGCCGAGAACACTCGTGACTTAAGTCATGAGATGAATTGGCCACACATATGTTGAACAAAAACATATGAAAATTAGCAGAAATACTGTACATTTGCACTTGCATACGTTAAAATACATGATTAGAGGGTTCTCGAAGAGGTTCCTATAATGAATCAGAAGGAAAAGTGAGGTGGTGTAGATGGAAAAAGCGTATATGTACAGAATATACCCGAATAAAGAGCAGAAAATCCAGCTTGCAAAGACCTTCGGATGTGTACGCTTTGTCTATAATCACTACCTTGATGCACGTGTGAAGGCATACGAAGCCGAAAAAACCACGCTGAATTATTACGACTGTGCCAACGATTTAAAAAGGCTTAAATCGGAATATGAGTGGCTTAAGGAAGTGGACTCCACTGCATTACAGTCATCCCTGCGTGACCTGGATGCTTCGTACAAAAAGTTCTTCCGGGAGCATGCAGGATTTCCTAGATTTAAAAGTAAAAAGACGCACAGATATTCGTATAAGAGTAAATGCGTCAATGGTAATATTGCGTATCAGGATAAATACATCAAGCTTCCTAAGCTTGGAAGTGTAAAGACGAAAAATAAATTAATCCCACAGGGCAGAATATTGTCGGCAACGGTTTCGCAGGAGCCAAGCGGAAAGTATTACGTCAGCCTTTGCTGCACCGATGTGGATGTAAATGCACTGCCGGTAAATGATAAAAAGATAGGAATAGACCTTGGAATCAAGGATTTCGCAATTACAAGTGACGGAATCCGGTTTGAAAATCCAAAGTACCTACAGCAATCGTTAAAGAAGCTTGCAAAATTACAGAAGGAACTGTCCCGAAAAACAAAAGGTGGTTCTAACCGGAATAAGGCAAGGATCAAGGTTGCACGGTTACAGGAGCATATAGCCAACCAGAGAAAAGATTATCTGCATAAGCTGTCAACAAAGCTCGTCAGGGAAAACGGCATTATCTGCATTGAGGATCTGCAGGTGAAGAATATGATTAAAAATCATAAGCTTGCCAGGAACATAGCAGATGTAAGCTGGTCTGAATTTACAAGACAGTTGGAATATAAGGCAGAGTGGTATGGCAGACGGGTAATAAAGGTGGACAAATGGTATGCAAGCAGCCAGACATGTAATAGCTGCGGAGAAAAGTTTTCCGTGACAAAAGACCTGTCAGTAAGAACCTGGATCTGCCCTAACTGCAATGCAGAGTTGGACAGAGACGTGAATGCCGCGATCAACATCCGTAATGAAGGATTGAGATTACTGTCAGTATCATAAAAAGTAAGAAATAACAACCGTGGGAACTCACGGGGGTAGCCCGGTAAATAAGGCTTCGTTAGAAGCCTGTTCCCGGGAATCTCGTCACTTTAGTGATGAGAGGTTCAAAAAACAAATAGGAAGAATCTATCATGAGTGATTATACCACACAGCGTCACCTGGAATATCCGAATCTGACCATGTTCCAGATGATCGAGAAGATCGCCGGACAGTATCCCGATGAGCCAGCCTTTGAATTTTACGGGAAAAAAACAAGTTATCGCACATTCTTAAGAAGGATCGAGCAGACGGCCAGAGCATTTCTGGCACTAGGAATCACGGCAGGTGACAGAGTCACCATCTGCATGCCCAATGTACCCCAGATGCTGGAGAGCTTTTATGCGCTGAACCGGATCGGTGCGGTGGCGAACATGATCCACCCCCTTTCGGCCTGCACGGAGATATCCTTTTACCTGAATTATTCCGGCAGCAAGGCCATTCTTACCCTGGATATGTTCTGCGAGAAGGTGGAAGAGGCCTTAAAGGATGTAGCACAGCCGGTAACCGTGCTGGTGGCGCGGATGCAGGAGGAGCTGAATCCCGTTATGGCGGCTGCCTATACGGTAAACAAGGGCAGAGGCTTTCTGAAGTTCCCCAACACGGATCATGCCCTGCTCTGGAAGGATTTTAAGAAGAAGGCAGATAAGCATGTTGATCTGCCGGAGATCACCTTTGATCCAAAACGGACAGCCGTTATCCTATAC
>CAVJLN010000196.1:0-2116 GCA_963650485.1 Bacteroidaceae bacterium | reverse complement strand
CCGCTATACAGCCCCGCCACTCACCTCCACGTGTTCTGTAGTGTGTCAGTCTTATAGATGAATAATATCAGAAGGAAGATAGATTAGAAAAGCGAAAGTTTGTTGCCAAGACGTTTCATGGCGCATTGGTGCCTTTCGCAGAAAGGCGGATTATAAAAATGGGAAAAACTATTGCAGTAGCAGGAACCGGTTATGTAGGATTATCGTTGGCTGTGCTTCTTTCACAGCACAACAGGGTGATTACCGTGGATGTGATTCCGGAGAAGGTTGAGAAGCTGAATGCGGGGATCAGTCCCATACAGGATGAATATATTGAGAAATATTTATCGGAGAAAGAGTTGGATCTGGAAGCTACAATGGATGGAGCGTCTGCATATAAGAAGGCAGAATATGTAATTATAGCAACGCCGACCAATTATGACACGAAGAAAAATTTCTTTGATACTTCAGCTGTGGAGGCTGTGATTCAATTGGTACTTGACTCTAATCCGGATGCGATGATGGTAATTAAATCTACGATACCGGTTGGTTTTACGGAGTATGCACGTCAAAAGTATAAAACGAAGAACATTCTTTTCAGTCCGGAATTTTTACGGGAATCAAAGGCATTATACGATAATCTTTACCCTTCCAGAATTATCGTTGGGTGTGATGAGGAAACGAGAGCGAAGGCAGAGGTTTTTGCTTCTCTTTTGCAGGAAGGGGCCTTAAAAGAGAATATCGATACACTTTTTATGGGATTGACAGAGGCAGAAGCGGTAAAACTGTTTGCCAATACCTATCTGGCACTTCGTGTTGCTTATTTCAATGAGTTGGACACGTACGCTGAGAGTAAGGGGCTTGATACCAGATCAATTATTGAGGGGGTGTGTCTGGATCCAAGAATCGGGACACACTATAATAATCCTTCTTTTGGATATGGAGGATACTGTCTGCCGAAGGATACGAAGCAGCTGTTGGCCAACTATGCAGATGTCCCGGAAAAGATGATAGAGGCAATAGTAGAGAGCAACAGGACGAGAAAGGATTTTATTGCAGATCGTGTGCTTGAAATTGCAGGCTGCTACGGCAACTCGGAAGATTATAACAGGGAAAAGGAGCATGAGGTGGTAGTTGGAGTGTACAGACTTACTATGAAGTCCAATTCGGATAATTTCCGCCAGAGCAGTATTCAGGGAGTTATGAAGCGGATTAAAGCGAAAGGTGCAACAATTATCGTTTATGAACCAACCCTGGAAGATGGCAGTTCTTTCTTCGGTTCGAAGGTTGTGAATGATTTACAGGAATTCAAAGAAAGATCGCAGTGTATTATTGCCAACCGGTATGATCCATGTCTGAATGATGTCAAAGAGAAGGTATACACTAGGGATTTATACAGCCGCGATTGATTTATATGTGGCAACAATGTAGAGCAGCAGATGTAGAGATTACAGGAGGCATCCATGATTACTTATGAGAAGCTTACAGAGATAACTAAAGAGTCAACAGAAGTTTTTGCTGGAAAGATGCTGCATGCTTATTGCGATACGGTTAATCTTCCAAACGGGAAGCCGGCAAGGCGTGAGTATGTCAGACATATAGGAGCAGTAGCCATCGTTCCGATGACGGATGAGGGAAATGTGATCATGGAACGACAGTTCAGATATCCTGTTGGAGAGGTTGTATTGGAGATCCCGGCAGGCAAGTTGGATGATCCGGAGGAAGACCGCCTACAGGCAGCAAAGAGGGAACTTCAGGAGGAAACAGGAATATCGGCGAAGGAATGGATAGAATTGGGGGAATATCGTCCGGCACCGGCCTATAGTAACGAAGTAATTACCTTGTACCTTGCCCGTGGTCTCCAGTATGGCAGCCAGAGCCTGGATGACGATGAATTTCTGAATATTGAGCAGATCCCTTTACAGGAGCTTGTACAGCAGGTAATGGATGGCACTCTGACGGATGGAAAATCGCAGGTGGCTATATTGAAAGTGGCGGGGATGAGTGCAAATGAGTGCAAAAAAGTATATTTGTGAACTTCCTGAAAAATTAACTCTCTATCCGATTTAGGTCACTCCTGAAGGTCTGGATTTTTCAGGAACGCCAGTATCTCCTCGTAGGATTTATCGCTGGAAGC
>CAVJLN010000195.1:0-2211 GCA_963650485.1 Bacteroidaceae bacterium | reverse complement strand
ATCCAGTACGGGGTTAAATACGGATATACTGGATTTATGGGATTTTGAGTACGATTTTGATGCAGGATTGATGGATGCGGTGGAGCTGTCTGCCATGCAACAGGCAGAGCATATCATTCACAGGCTGGAGCATGGGCAGTCTGCTTTTTCGGATGATGAGAGAAATTTGATTGTCAATTATGCGTTCAAACTGGGAGATATGGAGAAAACAAGGGAGCTTGCAGAACATATCTATGCACAGGAGACAGAGGGCAATCAGGATGTGGCACTTGCAATGATAGATGCACAGGCAGAGATCGATGCACTGCCGGATACGATGGTAGGAATTTCTGAAATGCAGGACTATGGATATACATGGAATGAAATGCTGCCACTTACTAAGGAAAGAGCATTAGAACTGTTTGACCATGATCTCCCGATATATCTTTTGCATGAGAATGGTTCAGAGAGTACCGTAAGTGACAGAAAGCAGATTACAGAGCATGAGGGAATGTTTGGCATTGAAAAAGGGGACTGGCAGAATGAGAGGAAACTGCGTCTTATGCAGGAACAGCTTGAAGATTCCGATGCAAACAGGGAAGCACAGCTTTTATATGGAAATACCGATAAATACGGTATTTACCAGTTAAAGGATAATCCCGAACTGGACAAGTTACGTTTTGAGGGAACGGGAAGCCTAAAGCGTATGGGAATAACCAAAGATAATTTTGATGCAGTATTGCCGGAAAATTATAAACTGGTGTATCTGGGCGAACTGTCAGAAATGCAGGGACGGACGCAATCGGAAACACTGGAAGCAATCTATACAAAGCTCAATATTGACCATCCGGCAGACTACAAGGCACATTCCCTTTCGGTCAGTGATATTGTGGTATTGCACGAGAACGGGGAAAACAGCGCACACTTTGTAGATTCTTTTGGATTTACAGAACTGCCGAAGTTCATGCTGACACTGGAGGGCAAGGAAAATGAGATAGAGACGGAGCTTGCGGTTCATATCGCAGACCGTTATATCCTGATGAACGAATGCGAGGAGGGATATGATTATTCCATTCTGGATGAACAGTACCATTTGCTGGATGGCGGTGTCTACGATAACCCGGATATTACGATTCAGCGTGCAATGGATATGGTGATTGCGGATTTGAAAGAACCGAGGTTTTCAGCGGTCACAGAGCAGTATTATCGTGATGAATTTTTGCAGGGCGAGGTGTATGCAGGTTCCGAAGCAGAGATTGTTGATTTTGTGGAACTTTCGGAGAAAGCCGAGGAAGTGGAACAGGCTGATTTGGCAGCACAGCAGGCGGAAATCAGCGAAAACAATCCGGATGTGGTTGCAGCTTTCAGGGCAAAGACGGAAGAACTGTTTCACGGTCTGGACGGACAGAGTGCGGACGATATAGAAAAAACGGTATATGCCTATGTACAGTCGCAGATTGACGAATACGGTCTGGATGCAGAGATTGTGGATGTAGTGGTAGCCGGGAGCAGATGCAGAGGTATTGAGCAGGAAAACTCGGATTTGGATGTGGTTGTGGAATACACAGGCTCCACCAGAGAAGATGACCTTTTCAATATGCTCCATGAGGACAGCATTTATATTGCAGGCATACAGGTAGATATTAACCCGATTACAGAGAGCAGAACCGGAACATTGGAGACTTATCTTTCGGAGGTGGAAACTTACCTGCAGGAGAAGGCACAACAGGAACAGGTCAATACCCAGCTTGTAACACAAGGGCGGGAACAGCAAACGGCAGAGCAGACAGAACTTGCAAATGAACCTGTTATTGAGCCGGAGACCGTCCATGTGACATTTACGGTGGCAGAGTGTGGCGAATTTCATAATTTGGGCGAATATCATGAGGGAATAGAAACGATTGAGGAAGCCATTCAGATTTATCAAGCCATTGATCCGTCCCGGATGAACGGTATCCCTTCGATTGGTGTGAATATGCACATCGAGGGAACAGAGGAATGGGAAGATGAGCAGGCGGATGTTCTTACAGGAAAATATATAGATGTAGATTATTTGAATTATTTACCAGAGGTGCGTGATAATCCAAAGGTACAGGAAGCAGTGGCAAAACTGATCGCAGCATTTCCAGACAGAGAAGTGAATGACCGGGAATCCAAGGAGTACCTTGCAAAAATCGCAGAGTACAAGCCACTTGCAAAGATAGAGGAGTTGGAGGAGCAGAACTATAACAT
>CAVJLN010000194.1:0-2243 GCA_963650485.1 Bacteroidaceae bacterium | reverse complement strand
TACAGAAAAACCCGCCGAGGACCTGCCCCACATAGTAGAGCACATCCCGGTAGGTTTCGATATCATTATCTGTATAAATGGAAAGTCCTTCCGAGCCATTCGGCATGGCCGTGATTTCAGCTTCCGTCTGAGCGAACTCCACATCACAGGCTTTGCAGCAAAGAGCTATAAAATCATAGGCCTTACCAACCGTCTCAAATCCATTGAAGTCCTTCTCAAACCTCAGCATGTAATCATAGGCTTTGAGTTCCAGAGTCTTCACATTCCTGTTGGCCTCCGACACTTCGAAAATTCCCATCGGCACGGTTTCTTCCGTGCCATCCGAAAGCTTCAAGTGATAAAAGACCTCTATCTTTGCATCTTCAAGTGTGTATCTGTCGATATCCGTAAAAAGCGTGATCCCAAGTTCAGCCGCATAAACCGTCCCCAGTTCGATTTCTGCGGATCCGCAGCACTGGCTTGAAATATATCCGCTGCCCTTAACGATATCCTTCGGTACAAATTCATAAACCGTTCCTGCAGTTGTTGTAATCTTACCCGTCCAGTAATAACTCCTGGTGTTTTCCTGCACCGCCTGCAGGAATGCATCACTTACCTGGTACAAGAAACCACCTTCTCTCTTAAAATTCCTTCAGCGAAAAGCTAACAGACCACAATCCCTTATAGCTTGTATCCCTTTCCAGCTTGACCTTGAATCCGTCAATATACATCTCCGTACTCTCAGCCTCTGCTGTCTGTGGATTAAAATATGCAACCGTAATCTTGCTTTTTTGTTTATAAGTCGTAAGTTTCTTCAGCCAGGTGGATGTCACAGAAAATGCCACCGCAATCTCCACGACACCCATTCTGACAATGTCCCTTTGCATTGTCCCGGCTTCTGTCTCCCCACCGGAATCCGCTTCCTTATCCTCGAAGCTGATATCATAGGAATCAGGCTTCGGAAGATTCTCACCATCAAAGCTTAAATACTGTATAAAAGCCATCTTACCTGCCTCCGCTTCTTAGATTTGCCCTCTGCTGAGCATTTACAATAACTTCGTCTAACATCGTTCCGCCCAGGTAAACCGGGATCACAATGTCCCCGCTTCCACCGCTTACGGAAGAAACAGCATCCTTGATAGCAGTTACAAAGCTTCCCATATCAGCTGAAGAAACAGATCCACCTCCGGCCAGAGCCATCTGGCTTGCATTCACCTGAGGATTCACCGCCATATCAGAAGCTACGCCGTTCATGGCATCTGCCACCAGGCTCTTGCTCTTATCAATACCATTAGCCAGTCCCTTCATGAAGTCCGGCATCCAGTCCTCGTAATCTGTCAGAGGTCCAACATCCGGAACTGAGAAATGCAGATAAGACTTAATGGTCTCCGCAATATTGCTCACAGCGTCCTTCAGGGCTCCGATAGCCGACTTAATACCGTTGATAATTCCATTCACGATATCAGCGCCCCAGCTGAATGCATTGGATGCCAGATTCTTAATAAAATTCACGGCATTATCAAATCCGCTCTTGATGGTGTTGTAGATTCCGCTGATCGTAGATTTAATTCCTGACCACATGCTGCTGAAGGCATTGCTTACAGCCGTCTTCAAAGCATTCATCACGGAAGTAACTGTATTTTTAATGTTATTCCAGACCGTAGAAATCGTCGTAGCGATTCCATTTACAACAGTGGTTACCGCAGATTTTATTGCATTCCAAATAGTGGTAAATACCGTTTGAATTGCTGTCAGGATCGTTGTTATCGTAATCTGAATCGTTGTCCAGGCCGTCTGGATAAAGATGCTGATTGTCGTAACAACTGTAGTCACCACAGTCTTTATGCCATTCCAGATCGTACTGAAGAATGTTGAAATTCCTGTCCAGATTGTTGTTGCCACCGTCTGAATCGTCGTCCAGGCTGTCTGCAAAAATGTACTGATGGCATTCACCACAGTAGTGAAGGTATTCTGGATGCCTGCCCACAGATTTGTAAAGAATGAGGCAATTGCATTCCAAACTGTCTCAGCTGTACTTTTGATAAACTCCCAGGCAGAAGAAAAAAATTCCTTTAAGAATTCCAAGACAGCAACTGCTGCATCCTTGATTCCGTTCCACAGGTCAATCCAGAACTGTCGGAACTCCTCACAATTGTTCCAAAGATAAATAAACGCAGCCACCAAAGCAATGATAGCCGCAATGATCAGCACATACGGATTAGCTGCACACACTGCATTGAAAGCTGCAATAACTCCCTTTGCTG
>CAVJLN010000193.1:0-2283 GCA_963650485.1 Bacteroidaceae bacterium | reverse complement strand
GAGGGACTGTGATTCCTGCTGTGCAAGAGATGCCATGATGGTAAGAAGAACCTCACCCTTGGCATCCATCGTATTAATATTTTCCTTCTCAAAATATACGGGAATGTTCTTTTCCTTGAGCTGTCTTATGAATTTCAGGCAGTCCAGCGTATTTCTTGCAAATCGGCTGATGGATTTCGTGATGACCATGTCAATACCGCCGTTCATGCATTCCTCGATCATGCGGTTAAAGTCATCACGCTTCTTGGTATTGGTGCCGGAGATGCCGTCATCTGCGAAAATGCCTGCAAATTCCCACTCTGGATTCTTCTTAATATATTCTGTGTAATGCTCGACCTGTGCTTCGTAGCTTGTTGCCTGTTCATCACTGTCTGTGGAAACCCGGCAATAGGCGGCTACTCTTAGCCTTGGCCGTTCTTCTTCCTTTGCTGTGTTTCCTACCCGTCTGCGGGCAGGAATCATGGTTACTGTCCTTCCCATGTCATGCCTCACTTTCTATCAAGCCGTAGAGGTATTCTGCCTGTCTGTATGGATCTACAAATTCTTCTGACGGCTCCGCCATAGAGAATTTCGTAGGAACAGGCGGTCTTTCCTGCGGCTTTAACTCTTTATATTTGTTCAGATATTTTGCTGTTTCCTGCCGCCTTTCTTCTGCTTTATCAAATGTCTCCTTATCAATGATGGCAGGATAATACTCATCTCCAAGGTAATGAGTGTTTCGGAGCATCCGACCAGCACTGCCGTGATAGATTGGAAGTCCGGCCTTTTCTGCCGCCGCCTTAAGTCCCATGCCGGAGATATAATTGTCAAACAAGGATCTTACCTTCACGGCCTGTTCTTCGTCCACCTCTGCCTTACCGTCTACAATGCGATATCCGTATGGATTATGTGGCATCTGCTCTCACCAACCTTTCTTTTAAATTTAGTCCACATTTCAAGTGGAAGATAATCTCGTCACGGTTCTGCACGATTATGTTCTCAGCAAATGCCGTGAAAAGATTCTCTTCAAATTTGGTGATCACTTCACTCTTGGATGTGAAATCCATCAATGCCTGCAGTTCCCGTACCTTCGTCTTATCCCCACCGATGTTGTTCATCAGTTCCTCTCTGCGATTCTTCAGATTCTGCTCTTCCAGTACAAGAGCATGGTTTTCCGAATTGTAAACAGCTGCATCCAGAAGCCCCTGTGCCATCAATGAGGCCAGCGTCTGCTTCTTGTCTGCATTCTCCTCAATCTGCCTCTCAAGCGTATCAATCTGGAGGAGTCTGCCCTTATCGTCCATCCCTTGAAAGTTTCTCATCAAGGGCTTTAATATCGTCTGATGTCCAAATATCAACTTGTTCATCATCGTTGCAAAAGCTGCCTTTATGGCTTCATCCTCGATATAAAGCATTGGGCAGGCATCTTTATCCCTCAGATGCGTGTCGCAGGTCCAGGCAATGTAATCTCCGCTCGGCTTGTAATGTTGCCTGCGTTTAAAGGAACTGCCGCAGTTTCCGCACTTAATCTTCCCGGAAAATGCATATCGTTTCTGGTATCGTGATGTATTGCTGCCGTTACCTTTCTCCATAGCCCTTCGGTCTAAGATTTCTCTTACCTTGTCAAAATCCTCATGGCTAATAATGGCTTCATGATGGTCGGCACAAAGGAACATATCCTGTTCACCATAATTGGCATGCCGTCTGAATCTGCTGTCCGTGTAGGTTTTCTGGAAAATCACATCTCCCGTGTACTTCTCATTGGTAAGAATTCCGTTAACCGTACTGCCATGCCACTTACCGCCCTTCTTTGTAGGAATGTCACGGTCATTAAGTTCCTTGGCAATGGTATGAGTTCCATTTCCCGCAAGGCAGGATGCAAAGATTTCTTGAACAATTTCAGCCTGTTCCGGCACAATTACCATCTCCCCATCCACGTTGTCATAGCCGTATGGCGGGTAGGAAATAATAAATGTGCCCTTCTCAAACCGTTTGCGGATACTCCATTTGCTGTTTTGAGAAATGGATACTGACTCGCTCTCTGCAAGACTCGCCAAAATGGAAAGCATCAGCTCCGACTCCATCGACTCGGTGTGGATGTTTTCCTTCTCGAATATGATGTAAATACCAAGGTCAGTCAGCTTTCTGACCATCTCCAAGCAGTCCGTGGTATTTCTTGCAAATCGGCTGATTGACTTCGTGATAATGAGATCAATCTTACCGTCCTCGCAGTCGGAAAGCATGGAGAGCAGTCCGCTTCTTGCATCTACCTTGGTGCCGCTGATTCCCTCATCGTAGTAGAGT
>CAVJLN010000192.1:0-2356 GCA_963650485.1 Bacteroidaceae bacterium | reverse complement strand
ATACCACAGACCCAGGCCGGACGCAAGCATACGATTGACTTTTATTTTATACAAAAAACAGACTGTATGGTAATGATTACCTTAATGATTCACTCCGCTCCCCCACCTCCCGAGTTTGCCACTTCATGTTTTTATTATTTTTTAATTTTTCCTTATTTTGCAAGGTTTTCCTTGCTTTTTTTATGTCTTTATGTTATAATGTATTTGTGGGCATATAAGTCTATATGGAGGTAAAACATGTTTGTTGAATCTTTTAAAAATAATGGTATTCCTTATCTTCGACTGGTTCGCAACGACCGCGTTACAAATAAAAATGGAGTAAGAACAGCAACAAAAAAAGTGATTCTTAACATAGGTCCGCTTTCCCGTTTTGATGATGGGCAGCCGGATTATGTGGATCGCTTAAAAAAATCTTTTAAAGCAGGTAATCCTCTCATCCCTGTTCTTCTACCATATTGTTCAAAAGAACAGCCTGCTGAAAACTATCCCACGCAGATGCAGGAGGGGAGTCCTGAGTGTTTGGGACATCCCAGACTTTTTTCTCATGTATTACTGGAAAGAATACTGGAAGAATTAGGCCTTAACACGTTCTTCTCTTCCTACAAAGGTTTTACCAAACTGCAGTATGATGTTTACGGTTTCGCAAAGCTTCTTACCTTTGGACGCCTTTTGAATCCGGCTTCTAAAATCGCTACCGTAAGGCAGAACAACGATTATTACGAACCTGTTCTGGCTGAAGGTTTTAATCCTGATAACGTTTATGACACCCTGACCTTTATTTATGAAAACAAGGATAAGATCATACGCCGCATCAATACAAATCTTGTTAAAAAGGCTCATCGTTCACCTCAGATTATTTATTACGATGTAACCAATTTCTATTTCGAGATTGAAGAGCCGGATGAAGATATCCTTGACGAAGATGGTACCGTACTCGAAAAAGGAATACGGAAAATGGGAGTGTGTAAAGAAGAACGGAAACTCCCAATCCTTCAGATGGGACTGTTTATGGACGATGATGGTATTCCGATTGCCGTGGAATCCTTCCCCGGAAATACGTTGGATCATCTTACTCTTCGTCCTGCATTAAAAAGAAATATTGATGATCTGGATTTCTCACGTTTTATCCTGATCGCTGACCGCGGTATCTGCAATTATATGAATCTACTTCACGTTTTGGATGCCGGTAATGGTTATATCGTTTCCAAAAGTCTTCTGAAAAGCACAAAAAAGGAACAGGAATGGGCTTATGAAGATGACGGCTTTATAAAGGTAAGCGAAGATTTTAAATATAAATCCAGAATTGTCAGGCATACAAAAACGGACGAAAACGGGCAAAAACGTACGATTGAAGAAAAGGTGGTTGTATATTGGAGCCGCAAATTTCAGGCAAGATGCGAACGTGAAAATAAAAAGTTTTTAGAGTTTCTGAAAAAGTTAGAAGAATCTCCGGAAAATTTTCGGATTACCGCACTTCAGTCTAAAAGTCTGCGTAAGTTCTTTAAAAAAGAATGCGTGAATCAGAAAACCGGAGAAGTTATAAACTCTTCGGACATGAAGGCCTTGATTGATTTTGACAAGGTTGCCGAATATAGAAAAAGCATGGGTTATTATCAAATAGTAACTTCCGAACTTACTATGGCCCCGCAGGATGTGATTGAAAAATATCATGGGCTGACCCAGATTGAAGACCAATTCCGGGTGATGAAAAGCGGCCTGGAGGCACGCCCTTTCCACGTACGCACTCCCGAGCACATGGAGGCTCATGTCTTGATCTGTATGATATCGCTGATAATGCTACGTCTCATTCAGAAAAGAATTATCCGTTCCGGTCTTGTGAATGTGGATAAACAAGCTTTCTGGAATACGGGATTAAGCTGTGAAAGGATTCAGCAGGCTCTGAATAAATGGAAGGTTGATCTTATGCCGGCTGATCTGTATCGTTTCATGGATGTAGATGATCCTGATTTAAAACTGATACTTGATGCATTCGATATTAAAATACCACTAAAACTGTATCGGAAGGCAGAACTAAAAGCACTAAAGAAGAACATAAAGATTTTCATGTAGGTATATTGCGTAGGTATATATTCTCAAAAAATTTCAATCCTACTAAATACAGGGAAAAATGCATATCTATAACAAAAATGGAGTCCATATGGACTCTGTTTTGCGCTTGCAAGTGGCAAACTCGGGTCTTAGCATAACATTTTAAATAAATCAATGAGGAAAATTAAATATTCTACAATGCTGCTGGTTGTCCTGCTTATTATGGCGGTAATCTTTGAATGGGGGTGTGCATGGAAGATAATAGTTGGAATTACGGCAATTTATAATTTGGCACTAATTATTGTTG
>CAVJLN010000191.1:0-2374 GCA_963650485.1 Bacteroidaceae bacterium | reverse complement strand
CGGTAAGCATGGAGAAATCCCCGTCATTCACTTCCTCATCGCCGATGATCTCCAGATCTGTAATGCCAAAGTAATGGAAGGTACAGAGCAGATTTTCCTCCAGGGCCTGTTGCAGTCGGATCTCGTAAGCGATCTGATAGTTGAACAGCGCATAGATATTTCTTCCATCCACATGATCATCCCGCTTATCCGGCGTTGCTGTCATTCCCAGCCAGAGCCTGGGGGTAAAATGATTCATGATCTTTTGATAGGTATCTGCCGAGACATGGTGGGCCTCATCAGCGTATGTCAAGATAGGTCTAAAATATTTTTATGCCATAATTTGGATGGCAGAAAAGTATTAGTTCTTAAATCTATCTATCAACCTTGTATTTGTCGGACGCACAGCACCTATGTATTTTTCCATCGTAGTATCAAAGGACATAATATAGGATTCTGTATTGGTTAAGATTGATTCATTTGATTTTATCGGTCTTACATAAGCAAAGCAACCAGAGCACATCATATCAAAAATATCGTTCTTTTTTAGTTTCTGTGCTCTATCAAACCAGGCCGTAAACATTATTTCTTTTAAATACTCAACGTGATATTCATTATAACCATGCTTCAAAAACATATTAGAGATTCTGGTTTTGGCTTGTTCCAAGAATCCTGCATCAGTTTGAAATAGCGATACTATTCCCGGCATTGTGCCATCCTTTCCATCAAATCCTTTCGCTACACTCTCATCATATGCAGTCTGGATAGCCGCAATAATATCTGAATCATTTTCTATACATGCAACACATCCGGCAAGAGTTAAATCAATTATCTTGCAGGCGTCATTTAACAAATCTATGTATTTTTCTTTTAACAGATTTTGGTCTTTTCCTTGTTCATATCCTTTATGTAGAATATTGCAAAAATCATCCACTAATTTGTCTTTGCTTTCACGAAATTCTTTTCTGCCAAGAAAGTCCCAAATACCTTTTGTTTCCGACTCCGTAAATTTACCGATCTCTTGTATTCTATATTCTAAATACAAATTCTTAGTTATTTCATAAAACAAGTATGCAAATCGACTCTCTACGCCTATCTTTTCATCTAATAATTTATACGCATATTTCTTTAAAGCCTCATTGCCCATATGGTATACGCAAGTAATTTCATCATCACTTACGCAATAATCTGGAATATTATTAAATAGTGGTAGTCCTTTATCTTTTCTAAAATTCAAAATCTTTCTCAATCTTTCAGGATCATCCCTAAAATGAACCATAATTTCAATAAAGACAGATGTTGGCAAAGTCTTTTCTTTTATGTTATCCAAAAATTTACGCAACTCGGCTTCATTAACATGAGTAGATTCAATTAATCCAATGTTTTTTCTACCTATATACGAATAAAAGGTATTTGCATCTAAAAATAACATTTTGGTTCTTCTCACCCATCCTTTTTTATGTAGTGAAGTTCTATATCGTAACCCAGCGCTTCCATCATCTGCACAAAGGTATTATTGACCACGCCATTCGGCTTCTTGATCACACGGTTCACGTATGATTTTGTGGTTTGAATATCCTCTGCAATCTGCGCCTGAGTCGTTCCGTTCTCTATGCATTTCACTTTAACATCCACTTCAATGTTGTTCTTAACCATAATAAATCCTCAATTGCTCGGTTTCACAAAACAGATAACTTATTGTACCATAGAATCATTCCCCTCACAATCAAAAAAGGCCGGTCAGACCCTACATCCAACCGGCTTCGCCTCACTCCATTATAAACTTGTAAATTTCATCTCCGAATGCCCATTTAATCTCCACGTGCTCCGGATCCGTGACCAACACCTTATCAACCAGTGCCTGTACCATCTTCTGATCAAGCTGCTCTGCGCCGGAGAATTTCTTTATCTTCCCTAATGCTTCCGCCGTTCCACCATCCGAGGCAGTTTCAGCAACTTTAAGACTCTGTTCCATTTCAGTTATCTGCCTATCGATTTCTTCTGCCTTCCGATTCAGTTCCTGCCGTCTGCTCTGGTAGATTTCCTTATCCAGGCTGCCTGCCATGAACAGGTCCACATTTGCAAATCTGTCTGACTCACATTTTTCCTTATCCTTCTGCAGTTCAGCTATCTTCTGTGCCAGCATGAAGTTCTCGTTCTTCGTCTCAGATGTCCTGTTCCTGACTTTCTCCTGCGCAGCATTCATCATTGTCAGGAGTTGTTTGAGCGCCTGCCACACCACTTCATTCAGGACTTCTTCATGAACATAATGCCTGCAGCAGATGTTTTCCTTCTGGTTCTTGGCATGAGGGCAGATAAAATATTTGTACCGCTTGCCTCTGGAACTGTATGCCCGGTAAGCCATCGCCCTGCCGCAGACTCCGCATTTTACTTT
>CAVJLN010000190.1:0-2457 GCA_963650485.1 Bacteroidaceae bacterium | reverse complement strand
TCTCTGCGGAATCGTATCTTCCGGCACCCAGAAAAAAGGTAGCATGATATATTTTTCTTCCTCAGTTCTAGGCGGGAACATCAAAACGAACGCTGTGATATCTCCGGTGCTCGAAAGGTCAAGTCCTGCATAACAATCACGCCCTTTTAGAGCTTCCATATCGATTGGCTCATCGCCTTGCATATATATCTGATCTGGAATCCAGGCGGTTGTACTACTAATCCATTGATTCAAGCGTAGCCACCTAAAAGTCACCTCATCTGCGGGATTTTGCTGTGCCTCACGAAAAGCGTCACGCATTCTGTCGATGGTGATTGTGTATCCAAGGGAAGGATTCACCTTGTACCAGTTTGCCTCATCACTCCAATCCATGTCATCTTCAAGACCATAGACCACAGGGTAAAATGACGGATCCACTCGTCTCCCCTTAAGAATGTCCTTTGCCTTGGTGTGAAGCTCATAGCAGATGGAATTTCTATCCGTTCCGGCTGTAGTGATAATGCAGTGAAGAGGATTTCGTCTGGCGTCAGATGAACCCTTGGTAAGCACGTCGTAGAGCTTTCTGTTTGGCTGATTATGAATCTCATCAAACACAAGCCCAGATACCGAAAATCCATGTTTGTTGCCGACATCTGCGGAAAGCACCTGATAAACGCCAGCGTTCGTGTAGTTTACGATTCTCTTTGTCGCCGCCATGATCTTGCTTCTTTTAAAAAGTGCCGGAGACATTTCAACCATCTGCTTTGCTACTTCAAATACGATGGTGGCCTGCTGTCGGTCGGCAGCTGCACCGTATACCTCGGCTGAAGGCTCATCATCCGCATACAAAAGATACAGTGCCAATGCCGCTGCAAGCTCACTCTTTCCGTTCTTCTTTGGGATTTCAATGAAGGCTGTACGAAACTGCCTCGTTCCATCCTCCTTCACAATCCCGAAGATATCTCTCACGATTTGCTCCTGCCATGGTAACAGCCAAAACCTAGATCCTGCCCACTGAGATTTCGTGTGACAGAGGTTTTCCACAAACGTTACCGCTCTGTCTGCCTTTGTCTTATCGTAGTGGGAAGTCGGCAGCATAAATTCTGACGGTTTGTAGTCTTTAAGCTTTGGATAATCCGCAGGTCTTATTGCTTTTCCTGACACTTATAATCCACCTCCCAACAACTGCTCCATCTCATCCACAGTACTGCCACCGGAATCGGAAGAAGCAATGATTCTGCTTCGTGAGGACGGTGTCAAACCGAACTGCTCGGCAAACTTGTTCATGATCTTAAGATAAGTCTGCGCAATGCTGACCTGGGGAACTTGCTGCCAGTAACCGGATGGAGTCTTCACAATGGAACCGTGCTGAGTGATAAATTCCTCGGCTTCCTTCCATCTGGCATATGCCTGACAGTAACCTGCGAAGGCAGCCATATCAACCTGTGTTAGAATCCCTAACTGCTCCATCTGTTTTGCAAGCCTTCGCCATTCTTTCTTGGCTTCCCCTTCCAGCCACTTCGGACAGGCCGGAGCCTTCTTCTGTGGCTTTGGCTCTCTTTCGTTTAATGCTCTTTTGCCGGGATTACCTTCCAACTCCTTAATGGCAGTCGGCGTTGGTTTTCTTCCTCTTGTTGCCATTGGCGAAACCAAAATCGTAGATTTTGTTTATTACGCAATACTTGGCTGATCCAAAGAGTTATATAGTGGATTCAGGACAGATTCCTTAATCCCTGACACTACGATTTTGGTATACCTCCTCATCTATTATTCTCTTTGGAATGCACTGCCTTCTGAACCCGTTCTTTTCACACCTGCCTTTCTTCTAAAGCTTCTCAAGTTCTGCCTTTCTTCTTGTAAGAACTTCAATTCCGTTCCATTCCTGAATTTCCTTTACATCTCTTTCAAATATTGTCATGTTCGTTTCCTCCGCTTTTCTTTTTCCCTTTCGGTGTACACATATTCGCTCTAACCAAGGATAATATCCACTCATTTCTAACCATATATGTACCAAAGATACCGGAGGAAAACAGGTCATGAATTGTCCAGATTACAGTACCTTAAGTCTGTTCTAGTGGCTTCTTTCCTTGCCTGATAAAGCCGATTGTTACGGCACCAGCCACAGCTTCCATGGTTTCTGCAAGCCTTGGAGACTGCCTTAGCGCCCCTGTACGGCTTCCTGTGCTCCTTGCGATGGATGATTCCCTTATCCATTGACATCGGCCCTACCTCCCCTTTCTAATCGTATCCGGCATTCACCCAGCATTCCTCGCAGGCAGATACGAATTCTCCATGCTCATCTACATAACAATCATTACCGTATCCTGTGCACTCGTAGCAGGTTTCGGCTTTATAGTCTTCCCACTCTTCATCAGTCATTCAAACACCTCCGAAAATCTCTCCGCCACAGGCAGCATAGCCCGCCAGATCCACAAAGGAATCGTCTGTACCTCCGGCTTTGATTCTTGCCATCTTAAG
>CAVJLN010000189.1:0-2470 GCA_963650485.1 Bacteroidaceae bacterium | reverse complement strand
ATCGAGCAATCAGTCGGTAGATGTTTCGGATGTTATGAGACGTCTGGTAAAAGAGGAACTGCTTAAATTTGATGGTACACCTCTTTTCCCTGAACGCCGTGCATATACGGTGAATTATGATTTATCACCAGCGGAGGCTAGACTTTACACAGCAGTTACTGAGTATGTTCAGGAAGAGTTTAACAGAGCGGATAATCTGAATAACGAGAGAAAATCTACGGTAGGTTTTGCGTTAACAATTTTGCAGAGAAGACTGGCCTCATCTCCGGAAGCAATTTATCAATCTTTAAAAAGACGTAGAGAACGCCTGGAGGGTAGACTTGCTGAGGAAAAGTTAGGAAAACGTGCTGCAGAATATAATGTTCATTTTGATGACGATTACGATGAAGATGATCTGCCTTCAGAAGAACAGGAACAGATGGAAGAAGATGTAGTAGATCGTGCATCTGCTGCGGCAACAATTAAAGAATTAGAGGCAGAAATAGCAACTCTCAAAAACCTGGAGAGGATGGCCAGCGAAGTTCGTGCCAGCGGTGTAGACCGTAAATGGGATGAACTTTCCAAACTACTTCAGGATAATAAAAACATGTTCAGTGAAGAAGGAAGAAGAGAGAAGCTGATAATCTTCACGGAACATAAAGATACATTGAAATACCTTACGGAGAAGATTCGCTCTTTGTTTGGCGATGAGGAGTCGGTTGTGACAATTCATGGTGGAATGTTAAGAGATGAGCGCCGTAAGGTAGAAGAATTATTTAAACAGGATAAGAAGGTTAAGATTCTGATTGCCACAGATGCAGCCGGTGAAGGTATTAACTTGCAGCGTGCTCATCTTATGGTTAATTATGATCTGCCTTGGAATCCGAACAGATTGGAACAGAGATTTGGACGTATACATCGTATCGGTCAGACAGAGGTGTGCCATCTTTGGAATCTTGTAGCTAAAGAAACAAGAGAGGGCATGGTATTTCAGCGACTGTTCGAAAAGCTGGAGCAAGAACGTGAAGCTTTAGGCGGAAAGGTTTTCGACATTCTTGGCAAGATGACTTTTGACAATAAGTCATTGAAGGATCTCCTGATTGAAGCCATCAGATATGGAGATGATCCGAAGGTTAAGGCAAGGCTCACACAGGTCGTTGATAATTCCATGGATAAGGATAAACTCCGCCAGCTTCTTGATGAAAGAGCGCTGACCGAAGATACCATGGATGTTCATAAGATCCAGGTTATCAGGGAGGACATGGAGAGAAAAGAGGCACATAAGCTTCAGCCTCATTTCATAGAAGCATTCTTCCTTGAGGCATTTAAGAATCTTGGCGGCAAGATCAGACCAAGAGAAAAAGGAAGATATGAAATCAGCTCAGTACCATTTGCAATTCGTAATCGGGATATGCAGATTGGATTTGGCGAACCGGTATTAAATCGATATGAGAGAATTTGCTTTGATAAGGAATTTGTGAATGTACCAGGCCAGACGCAGGCTGCACTTTTGTGTCCGGGCCATCCGTTACTTGAGGCGGTAATTGATTTGACGAGAGAACGAAATGTGGATGTTATGAAACGAGGATCCATATTTATTGATGATTCCGATTTTTCTCAGGATGCAAGGCTGCTGTTTTACATTGAGGATGCAGTACAGGACGGAGTGATCTTACCGACTGGAGGTAAGCGAGTAATTTCAAAGCATATTCACTTCGTAGAATTAAAAGAAGACGGAATCGCTCTTGGCGCTGGATATGCTCCATATCTGGATTACAGAGCACCGGATGCGAGTGAATTATCAGTGGTTCAAAACTGGCTTAAATCACAAGATTGGCTTATGTCAGGTGTAGAAGATAGAGCCAAAGGATATGCTATAGCTAATCTGATTCCTGAACATTTTGCAGAGGTTAAAGAGCGGAAGACAAAGATGCTTGATAAAACTGCAAAAGCTGTCAAAGAAAGAATGACTGCTGAAATTCAGTACTGGGATTTCAGAGCGGCAGAATTAAAGCAACAGGAATCAAAAGGCAAGCAGAATGACCGTCTTAATTCTCAAAGAGCTGAGCGAAGGGCTGAGGAACTGCAGCTTAGGATGCAACAGCGACTGGCAGAGATTGAGAGAGAAAGAATGATTTCTGCAACACCGCCTGTTGTAACCGGTGGGGCTTTGGTTATTCCAAAAGGTTTACTTCATACACTGATGGGAAGTAATTCTGGTACAGCTGATTTATTTGGACATGGTGACAGACAGACCATTGAATATGCTGCTATGAATGCTGTTATGACAATAGAAAGAAATCTCGGATATGCTCCATCAGATGTAAGCGGAATCAAATGTGGTTACGATATCGAATCACGCATTCCGGAACGTATACTGGAATATGCGCGTAGACTTCGATTTATTGAAGTCAAAGGCCGGGCGAAAGGTGCGACCACAGTTACAGTATCCAAGAATGAAATACTTACAGCGTTGAATAAGCAGGAAGAT
>CAVJLN010000188.1:0-2482 GCA_963650485.1 Bacteroidaceae bacterium | reverse complement strand
GCTGTACATGGAGCTTTATCATGGACAGACGGAAAACTATTACAACCTTTGCAGATCCATGGAAGTGTTTTACAACGAACGCGCAGAAGCGCTGAAGGCTTCGGATCTGCAGCGGGAGGCGGAGCCCTCTTGGTATTTGCAAAACGACCTTGTCGGGATGATGCTCTACACCGAAAACTTTGCCGGAAACCTGCAGGGCGTGCGCGGACATCTGGATTATCTGGAGAAGAGCGGCATCAATTATCTGCACCTTATGCCTCTTTTGGACACACCGGAGGGCAGGAGCGATGGCGGATACGCGGTGGCGGATTTCCGAAAGGTGCTGCCGCGTCTGGGGACGATGGAGGATCTCTCGGCATTGACGGAGGATTGCCATGACCGGGGTATCTGCGTCTGCCTGGACTATGTGATGAATCACACGTCCGAGGAACATGAGTGGGCAAGACGTGCCCGGGCGGGAGAACGAGAGTATCAGGATCGTTATTTCTTCTATGACGATTACGGACTGCCGGCGCAGTTTGAACGCACCGTGCCGGAGGTCTTTCCGAAGACGGCACCGGGGAATTTTACCTATCTTCCGGAACTGGGCAAATACGTAATGACCTCGTTCTATCCCTATCAGTGGGATCTGAACTATTGGAATCCGGTGGTATTCAATGAAATGGCAGGAAACCTTCTGTATCTTGCCAACCGCGGAATCGATATCATCCGTATTGATGCGGTTCCCTATATCTGGAAGCAGCTGGGGACCAACTGCCGGAATCTTCCGCAGGTGCATACCATTGTCCGCATGATTCGTCTGATTACAGAGATTGTGTGCCCCGGTGTACTTCTTTTGGGCGAGGTGGTGATGGAACCCAAGGAGCTGGCTCCGTATTTCGGAACTCCGCAGAAGCCGGAATGCCACATGCTCTACAATGCAACCACCATGTGCACGCTCTGGCACACGGTGGCGACAAGAGACGTATCGCTTCTGCGCTATCAGACTGATCAGGTTGTCGGATTGCCGAAGACCTATGGCTTTTTGAACTACATCCGCTGCCACGATGACATTGGCTGGGGGCTGGATTTTAAATTCCTGGAGCAAAAGGGAATGAAGGAGGTGGCACACAAGCGCTTCCTGAACTCGTATTTTCTGGGAAAATACGAGTTCAGCACCAGTACCGGCGAACTGTACAACGAGGACCCCGTAACCGGTGATGCAAGATTCTGCGGAACCACAGCATCCATGTGCGGTATTGAGCGCGGGGGCTTTGAGAGCAATCCGGAGAAGATTGCTGTCGGTATTCAGCTGGATCTGATGCTGCATGCATTTCTCTTGTTCCAGTCCGGAATCCCGGTTATTTACAGCGGGGATGAAATTTCTGCCGTAAATGACTGGACCTATCACCAGAATCCGCTGAAGGCAGAGGATTCGCGCTATATCCATCGCGGCAAATTCAATTGGGAGGCGGCGAAGCGGATTGCGGATGCGGACTCTACGGAAGGACGGATGCACCGCGGACTTTGCGCGCTGGAAACGGCGCGGAGAAGGAATGATATTTTTGATGCCGATGCAAATGTATATACCATCGAAACCCACAACGGGTCTGTACTGGGCATGATCCGCATCAAAGGCAACAAGAAGATGGTCGGTCTGTTCAATTTTTCAGAGCAGCCTAAGGACGTGTGGATTGTGGAATTCGCGGATGGCTATCGGGATTACCTGAGCAAAGAGGCGAAGGAAAAGCCGGTGGCACTTACGCTGAAGCCCTATGAATACGTCTGGACCGTTCATGAGGATCCGGCGGCGGACTGACGAATGGGATTTGAATGGCCACGACAAATGAAGAGGACGAAGGAGCTATGCAGAATACATTGCACCTGAAGGCGCCCGGCGGCTGGATCAATGATCCAAACGGCTTTATCTATTACAAAGGGCAATATCATCTTTTTTATCAGTATTTCCCCTATGAACCACAGTGGGGGACCATGCACTGGGGGCATGCCGTCAGTGCGGATTTAATTCACTGGAAGCATCTTGGCGTCGCACTCTACCCCACCCGGAGCTTCGACGCCAACGGTGTTTTCTCCGGAAGCGCCATAGAAAAGGATGGCAGAATGCAGCTGTATTACACAGCGGTTCGGTATGACGAAGAGGATCCGGAGAACATACATGTGGCCAAGGACGGCAAAAATAAGCAGTCTCAGGCCATGATCATCTCGGAGGATGGTTTTACCTTCGATAATTTACATGGCAAAGTGCCGATCATCCCCTCCTATTGCGACACCGCCATTGGGGATCCCCAGGACTGTCGGGATCCCAAGGTATGGCGGGACAAAGAGGGTTACCATATGTGTCTTGCGAGCACGCACCTGCAGCAGGAAGGAGTGCTGCTCTTGTATACGAGTAAGGACAGTCTGAACTGGGAATACCAGAACCGTCTGCAGGATAAACGCCTGGGAAGGTGCCTGGAGTGTCCGGATCTGTTCAGTCTGGATG
>CAVJLN010000187.1:0-2483 GCA_963650485.1 Bacteroidaceae bacterium | reverse complement strand
ATAGCGAAGAGTCTGTTAGATTCTTTAAAATTGTTCAAAATAAACTTCACTATGCAGCACATGGTCATACTGCGGCAGAGGTTATATATCAGCGGGCAGATGCAGAAAAGCCATTTATGGGACTTACTTCTTTTGCCGGAGAATTACCAGCATTAAAGGATATAGGAGTTGCAAAGAATTATCTTGAAGAAAATGAACTCAAAGTATTAAATAATCTTGTTTCCGGTTATTTTGATCTGGCTGAAATTAATGCAATTCGATTTTGCATTAGTGGCGGATTTATGATGTTGTATAAATTAGCTATCAACTGGGTAAGATATTATTACACTTGTTAATATGTCAAGTAAAATTAAATTCTAATTGACATATCGGAGAGTTGACATATAATGAGATTGAGGAGGTGTCGTATGAATAGCTATGCAAAGTATATTGAATCTGTGATCGAACAGGAGCCTGAGAATAAGCTTTTGGAAGCAAGTGTTTTATATCAAAAATCGTTCGGCACTGTTCCGGAAATGACCTACTATAAAACATTGGAAAGAATGAGCAAACAAGGTTCCCTTGTACATCTTACCAAGGGTCTGTATTATAGACCAAAGAAATCTCGATTTGGAACAATTCCAATCAGTGAAAAAGAGATTATTGGTCACTATACGAACAATGGCCGGGGAATTGTAATTGGCTACAGACTTTACAATCAAAAGGGCTTAACAACACAAATAAGCAAACGGGTTGAGGTTCTTTCTTCTGCTGTTACAGAACAAAAGAAAAATATCCAAAATGTTTGTGTGACAAACATTGGGATTGATTTGACGCAGGAGACGATTCCGGTAATTGAAACTATGGAGATTCTTCAGAACTATAAGTCCATTGAAGATATCAGAAAATCTGCATTAGCAGCATATATGAGAGAATTTGCGGCGGAATACTCTGATACTGCGGCGGTGTTTGTCTTGAAAAATCGGAAGTATAAGAAATCTACGATTGCATTTCTGGAGCGCTTTCTGAATTATCTTGGTGTTGAAAACACATTGCACCAGTTTTTATCAGCCCTCTCATCGTATGCAATTCCAGAAATGGAGGAATTCTATGAACCTGCACGAGCATAAAGAAGAATTTGAAGAACTGATTGCCATTGTAGCAGATTATATAGGAGTTCCTGCTGATGCGGTTCGCAGAGATTACTATATTGTTCAAATGATGCAAAACCTTCAAAACAGTGAATACACCGAAGTCTGTGTGTTTAAGGGAGGAACTTCTCTCAGCAAATGTTATCCAGGATCTATCAATCGTTTTTCCGAAGATATTGATCTGACATTCATACCTGTAGAAGATATGACTAATAAGAAATACAGCAAGGCCTTGAAACGAGTCGAAGATACTATCTCAGCCGGTTTTTTGATGGAGAAAATTGAAGCTGAACGTAATGACCGAAACAAAAGTGCATTTGTTTGGCCTGAAAATGAAAGCAAGGAAACCTGTCGGGTAAAACTGGAGATTGGTTCCAGTGTAAGGCCGGATCCTTTTTCAAAGAGAAGCATGAAAACTTATATTCAGGAATATCTCGAAGAGAAAGGCATGCAGGATGTTGTGACTGAATTTGATCTGCAGGAAGTCAAGGTAAATACACTTGATATCACACGAACGTTCCTGGATAAGGTAATGTCAGTCAAGAGGCATGCAATCTGCGGAACTCTTCCAAGAAAAGTGCGTCACATATATGATGTTACGGTACTTTTGGATCGATGTGACATTCAGGATTTCCTGAATGATACCGAGCGGCTGAAGCAGCTTCTAAAGCTCACAAAAGAAACGGACAGCTTCTATCTTCAGAAACGTAATATTTCTGAAGATTATGATCCGTTGGGGGCATATGCCTTTGAAAACTGGAAACAGTATTTCAACGATGAAATTCATGGAAGATATGAAACTCTTCATGAAGATCTGCTTTACACATCCAATCGGCAGAGCTTTGAAAAAGCAATTCAAGCATTTGAATATATCAGTCACCTGTTTGCTTCCATAGGTGAATAGGTTATTAAAAATTTACAATAAAAAGCCAGATACGGAAATGCAGTTTTTCATTGGATATCTGATCATAATACTTTGTTAAAGCAAGTCCATAAAGTGTTGAAGCCAAATGGCTTATTGGTTTGTGAATTTGGTGCAAAGGGCAATATTGCCACCATCGAGAATGCCTTTATAGATGCTTGTCGTGAGTTGGAATATGAATATAAGCCGATGTTTAATTTTCCTATGAGTGAGAATTTAACTAAAGAGTCCCTTTGGAACGGTAATGAATGGATTGCCGATTATCGTAGATTAAGAGCAATCGCACATATTTAAATTCCAATCAACAAAAAAGCTCCCCATCACAGGATAATTCCAGTGGTGAGGAGCTTAGCTTTATTCTTCCGCCATAGCGTATTGCACGATCATTGGGTCGTCATATTCCGCCCACATAGAGCGGTTTTCATCCAGCA
>CAVJLN010000186.1:0-2551 GCA_963650485.1 Bacteroidaceae bacterium | reverse complement strand
TCGAGTAATGCTGAACCTCACTATTAAAAAGGAAAAGACTATGAAACTAAAGAAATTCGTAAACAAAATCAATAATCATCAATTCCCGGAGGGCAGTACCTTCCATATTAAGAAGAACGGAGCTATCGAGCAGGAGTGTTATATAGAGTATCAGTGCGATCATGCCGGAATTCCGATCTTGTATTTGAATGAACTGAATTTGGAGGACGGCAGTGTGATATGGCATAATGAGTTACCGGCCTCCCTTTTGATTGATCCCGATATCCGGTTTGTCAGGAGATCCTGAAGGTGCAGAGTTCTCATTTCTGCATGACCAAAAGACAGATTGCATATCTGCCTCAGTACGAAGTATAATAAATATCATGGAAGTATTTCTTTGTGCCATCGTGGCACGAAGTTGGAAAAGAGGTAGAAAATGGGAATTAAGAATAAGACATTAATAGATATGATAAAACGGAACAATGAATATTTTGAAGACTATATAACCAGGAGTGTTTACCATTCAAATGCGATTGAGGGAAGTACTCTTTCGTATTATGAAACTTATCAGATTATTTTTAATTGTTCTTCTGATGAGCTGCTTACTAATGTGAAACCGAGAGAATTATACGAGGCCATCAACTTGAAGTATGCAATGGATTATATTTTCAATCATCTGGATGAGGATATAACAGCCTCTTATTTAATTGATATTGGGAAAATTATTAACAGAAATATAAATGAGATTAGCTCCTTCAGAACAGCTCCGGTATTTATATTAGGAGCAGAACATATTCCGCCAGCAGCGGCGGATGTTCCAAGGCTAATAAATGAACTGATTTATACATCCTTTAAATCGGAAGATTTTTTATATGACCTGGCAGATTTTCATATCCGTTATGAGAGAATACATCCGTTTGGAGATGGGAATGGTCGTTCCGGGCGTGTTCTGATGAATAAAATAGCTTTGTCTGAGGGATATGCGCCATTTGTGATTACCAAGGAAGAAAGGACGCAGTATATGAACTTATTAGCGGATTGTAATATTGAAGGGCTAAAGAAAATGATTGAACATCTCATGAAACTGGAAATAGAACGTATGAAGAAGTTTAATATTCAGTTTGAAAAGTTTTCTGATATTACGTTTTCGTGGTAACAGTTCAGCCGGAAGGCTGAACTGTTACTACTTTTTAGACATTGCTGCAGGTTATTGTTGCATTTCACTAACACATAGTGTATAGTACAACCTATCAGAAGATCATCATCTTCTCAATAATACATCATTCAGGAAACCATTCCTGATATCCATACCACTGCCTTGTGGTATCATGGCGGACTCAGCCAACCAATTTCACTTATATTTTTACCCCATTACAAAGGAGGATTTTCCATGCAGAAAAACACATCTATTCATTCGCTTTCATCCGGCTCTATATCTCCGGATTCCATCCGCATTCCTCAAAGTGGTGTCTTATTCGTACCCATGACAAATGATTACCTGTTCCGTGCTCTTTTACAACGGAATAATCTTGTCCTGAAGGGTCTCATCTGTGCCCTGCTGCATATGAAGGAATCGGATATTTCTTCCGTAATCATTACCAACCCCATCCGGCTGGGCGATACCATTGATAACAAAACATTTGTACTGGATATCAATGTGATCCTGAATCAGCACCATATCCTCAATCTTGAAATGCAGGTGATCAATTTAAACAATTGGCAGGATCGTTCCCTTAGTTATCTTGCCCGGAATTTTGATCATCTCAAAAAAGGAGAAGACTACCAGCTCACTCATCCGGTCATTCAGATTGGACTCTTAGACTATACCTTATTTCCTGAGCATCCTGAATTCTACGCCACTTACCAGTTTCTTAACGTAAAAAATCATACGTTATATAGTGACAAGCTGCGTATATCTGTGTTAGACTTATCTCGTATTGATTTGGCTGCCGAAGAGGACAGACAATACAAGCTCGACCACTGGGCGGCCCTCTTCAAAGCAAAGACCTGGGAGGAATTACAAATGCTTGCACAAAACAACCATTACTTTAAAGAAGCATCCGAAACAGTTTACCAGCTGACACAGGAAGAACAGATCCGTCAGCAATGCCTTGCCCGTGAAGATTATAACCGCACTATGAAGGGAATTGAAAATAACTTTGCCGCACAAAAACACGAAATATCTACTCTGAAAAAGGATCTCGCAGATGCTAACCAGCGGATCTCTGAGAAAGACCAGCAGATCTCTGAGAAAGACCAGCAGATCTCTGAGAAAGACCAACAACTCTCTGAAAAAGATCAGCAACTCTCTGAAAAAGACGTTCTAATTGCCTCTCTGCAGGCTCAGCTGGCAGAGAAAGAAGACCACCACAAAAACTAAGTAAGCTCCAACGACACCATATCACACCGTTTATTAGAGAAATATTTGTTTGACTTTTTTAAAAACAACCAATATAATGAGTTACTGAACGAGTAGCAAACTAGCGTAAATCCAGTTTTGCTGCTCGTTTTCTTTGTGTAGAGCACTTAGTGAAAGTGAGCCGCAGGCGAAACTTGAACTTAGTGCGAACCA
>CAVJLN010000185.1:2092-2573 GCA_963650485.1 Bacteroidaceae bacterium | reverse complement strand
ATGATTATTAGCAAATTTGTAAAAATCTGCTTTATGATAGGATTTATTTAAGTTGGCACATCTGTCATTAGAATTGAAGCGATAAATGCAAAAAGCAAAAAAAGCTATCTTATCTAATAGTTCTAATTTATTGAAGAGATAATTATATAGAGCTTTTTTGCCAACATAGTATGAAAGATAAAGTTTCATCTCAGTAGCGTATTCTATAAGTTCTGGATTAGGAATTGAGTCATGTTCCATTTCTTTATCCATTATATAAGAGACATCAACTTTACATGCTTTATATGGAATTGTGGTTCCATGGTTGCGGCACGCTTCAATCTGTGCATCGGTGGGAGGATCAAATGGAATTTGAGTGAGAATAATAGGTTCTGTAAATCCCATACTTTTCAATTCATTAATAGCATCTTCTTTATCGAATGCTTCTATAATTTTCTTACGCATGCGATTTGTTTCTATAAATAATGCCTTACATTCATAT
>CAVJLN010000185.1:0-2082 GCA_963650485.1 Bacteroidaceae bacterium | reverse complement strand
TTTCCGTGGGAACAGTAGTAGCGGTATCTTCAATAGTTTCAGATGGTTGACTTGGGATGAAAGTAACAAGTACAACAATGAGAAAAAGAAAAGGCCACATTTTACGATGTTTTTTGATAGTATCTAAAAATTTCATATTCACAATCCTCCCATAATAATCTTTGTTTTTCTCTTGTTAACTCGCTTTTTCTCACATTTTCTTTTCTTCATAGAGATTTCATCTAAGTCTATGTCATTCCCCCTGGCCATAAATCATGGATATACGGATGTTTAGGGTACACAAAACAAGACGTCGTCTTATTCTGCTATGATTGGCCTTTCTTTCCCCAACTCCTTACGGCAGCCTAACCTCCCATGTCATGCAGGATCTCCTTTACTTCAGGGTCCTTAATTCCTTCGTTCTGCTTATCCATAAAGGGGCGTCATGATGCTCCTTCGCTGAGTCTCTGCTCTGATGGAAATAAATCTGACTTGGCTCTCTATGTTTATGAAATTCTTCTGTTCCTTTCAGCACCTTTCGGCGGACGTCTCCTGAATCTCACAGTTATTCTTCTCATGCCGGCTGTGGCTGCCTGTGAATGTCAGAAAGCATCTTCTGCGCATCATAGGTCACTCCATTTGCCAGGATTGCATAAAAGACTCTTATCAGCTTACAGCTGATCGCAATCACGGATTGTTTCTTCTTGAGTGGATTGTTCACTCTTGTCGTGTAATACTCATGCAATGACTTAAACTCCGGATTCTTCGCTATCAGTGGAATTGCTGCATTGAACAATACTGCTCGCAGCTTACTTCGGCCTCTTTTACTTATGGTCGTCTGTCCTTTGTGCTTTCCTGAGCTGTTCTCCCGTAATGAAAGTCCTGCCAGCTTTTGTATCTGTCTGGGTGATTCGAAACGCCTCACATCACCCACTTCTGCCAGAAATCCGGCTACCGTGATCATTCCTATACCTTTGATGGCAAGCATCTGCTCGCTTTCGGGTATCTTCCTGCACAGCTTTTCTATCTCCTCCATAACAGCGTCAAGCTGTGCCTTTTTGTATTCGTAATCCTCTAGCAACAGTTTCATTTCATACCGGGCAGCCGAAGAGCCTTTCTTTAAGCCGATGCTGCGTTTGGCTGTCTCACACAGGGTCGTTGCCCTTTTCATTCCCACAGCCCTTAGCTTTGCATCACGCCAGATTTGATTGATTTTCTCAGCTCCCAGTTCCACAATCGCTTCCGGAGTACAAACTTTCTTTAGAAGCAGCATACTGCTCTGTGCTTCATAGTCCCCAAACACATCTGTGTACTCGGGGAAATATATGGCGAACCATCTGGCAAATCTGTTTTTGATCTGGGTCATCTCCCTGATGAGTCTCTTACGATTGGCCACCATAATTCTTAAATCAGCATACACACCATCCGGTGTATACGGTGCAGAATACCGGCCCTCGGTAACCAGCTTTGCAATCACCTTCGGATCCTTCCTGTCATTCTTGCTTTGGCTGTTGTCATCCAGTTCCTTGGTCTGCTTTACCGCATAAGGGTTAACCATAACCAGGAGGATGCCCTCATCCTCAAGATAAGCGCCAAGGTCAAACCAGTAATGACCTGTCGGCTCGATACCTACGATTACATCTGACTTTCTGTACTTGTCCTGCAAATGCTGCATCCATGCTTTAAAGGCTTCAAAACCTTCTCTGCTGTTGCTGAACGTAAAGACTTTTCCGAGTTCAATGCCTCTCCAGTCAAATGCCCTGGCGTACTGTGTCGTGCTTCCGATATCAATTCCAACTACCAAAGTTGATTCTTTTACTTGATTGATTTTTTCATTCTGCTTATAATTCATTTGTGGGTGTCTCCTTTGAACGATGATTAATTAACCTGCCAGTTAACAATCATTATTCTATGGGTGGCACTCATTTTTTGCAAACCGGTTATTTGTTACATAACAGGAATGCTCCTTTGAATTGTAAAGTATATATTTTGCCATTACGGGTATAACTTACGCCATTTTTTCGGTATTTCTTTTTTCTGCAACTTTAAGGATACGAAGCACCATTTCTTTGTCAATTCCATCAGCATGGCGATATGCAAGAA
>CAVJLN010000184.1:0-2596 GCA_963650485.1 Bacteroidaceae bacterium | reverse complement strand
AGTTAAAGCAGCAGGTGGAATGAGGACAATTGATGACATCATTAATTTTTCGGAACTCGGTGCTGATAGACTTGGTACCAGTCTTGCTATTTCTCTCCTAAAAGACTTATGAAATTAGAAAAACCTCCGTGTATGCTTCACTGGAGGTTTTTTCAATTGTTTGCCTTATTTTTGCAGCCGGTTATATTAAAATATCACAGATTTCAGGCACTTTATAGTGTGTGAGGTATCGGTTTTCCATCGGTACCCACAGTTTCTCGAAGGTTGCATATCTTTCTCTCCCCTCACGAGCAATAAGTCTCTCACGCTGGAGCTCTTCCGAAATCAGCATGCAGATGGAAAGGTCGTATGCCTTGCGAAATTCCGGGCGCATGGAATATGCTCCCTCCACGATAATGAGGGGGCAGTCCGCGCCAATACTTACTGTGAATATTCTTGTGCGGCAGAGCCGCCCGTCCGGTGTGGCGTGAGCCACCTGTCCAGACGGAATGAGCCATTTTAATGAGCATGTTACTCTCGTAGCGATTTATCTAAGCCATATACTTCACGCATGGATCTGTCATGCTCTGCATCAATGCTTGTGATGTTGATCTGATAACTGTCATGTGCGATACGATCGATGATGGCATCTGCCAGAGGACTTGCTTCTCCACCAAGCTGGTCATACCATTCTCCGAATACATACTGTGAACAGAAGATAGTGGATGATTTCTTACGTCTCCGATGAAGGAGTTCAAAGATATCTTTCTGTTCTGTATCAGTCGGTTTCAAAAGCATCCATTCATCCAAGATGAGAAGCACCGGGTTGGTATACTTAGCCATTACTTTGCGGTAGGTGCCCTCTGAACGGGCAATGTCCAGATCCATAAGTAAATCCGGCATACGAACATATCGGGTGTTGTAATACTGCTTACAGGCTTCCATGCCAAATGCACATGCCATGTATGTTTTTCCACAGCCTGTTGCACCGGTGATAAAAAGATTCCGGTGTTCAGATATATATTCGCAGGTGGCAAGTCTGTTGATCAGATCCTTGTTTAACTTGCGTCCGGAAGTATAATTGATATCCATGATATTTGCTTCCGGCTGGTCGAATCCGGCATTGCGGATAAGACGCTTCTGGCGGTTATTCTTGCGGTTGCTGTATTCGATATCTACCAGCATACCAAAGCGGTCTTCAAAGGAAACCTCCTTGAATTTAGTATCGTTTAGCTGGTTACGGAATGCATCTGCCATTGTGGTAAGACGCATTTCAATTAATTTATCAATCGTACTCTGATTCGTCATATGATTTTACCTCCGATAGTAATCGGCACCTCTTGTGATGCCGTGAGCTTTGTGTGTAGTACTGGAATCGGTTGAATCTGATTCCGGTTTGACAGAACCGGTTACAAGAATGTTTTTGATACTCTTGTAACTTGGCGATGCGGTATAGGACAGTGCCTTTTTACAGGCCGCTTCTACTAACTCATCCGAGTATTTCTCGGCAAGCTTCAGAAGTCCCATACAGCTCCGATAAGTCTGTTGTTCCACACGTTTGGAGGTCAGTATCGCATTGACCGCAGTGTACGTATTTATGCCAATCCGCTCAGCCCATTTACGGAAGCGGTCGCCATTCCACTCCAGATATTTCTGGTGGTCTTCCGGCATGTGTTCCGTGATGGTGCTGTACTGCCCGGGGCGTCCCTTAAGACGACAGTGGGAAGCAATGCGGTTATGGTTGTAAAAAATTTCAATGGTGGTATCTGTTACCCTTACATCAACTTTCTTTTTGATGTATTCATAAGGAACTGAGTATAGCATTCCGTCCACAGATATGTGATAATTGAACTGGACGGTGGCTGTCTTCCAGTCGCTCAGTTCAAAGCGGGTAGCAGGTAATGGCGCGAGCAGTGGTTGCTCATCTTCGAGGAATAAGTCTAACCGGCTGCCCTCTTTCTTTTGAAAGAGTCTACGGTTGAATTGTTCCAGCTTTTCCCTGATTGCACGGTTTAATTCGGCAAGAGAAAAGAACTGCTCATTCCGGAGTGCTGCTGTTATCCAGGTAGAGATATTTCCTACCGTTCCTTCAGCATTCGGCTTATCCTTTGGTGTCCTGACACGGGCAGGGATGATAGCTGTACCATAATGTTCAGCCATTTCCTGATAGGTTTCATTAATCTGCTGGTCTTTCCAGCCACCATTATGAACAACTGCAGTCTTGCAGTTATCCGGTACGAGTATTCTGGCGACGCCGCCAAAGAATTCGTACATATGGACATGGGCAGTAATCCACGATTTCTGCTTCATATCCAGAAAAGCTTCTACATACGCATACTGGCTGTAAGTCATTACACCTACAAATATGTAAGCTTTTAAGATTTCACCGGTATCCGGGTCAATGATTGTTGCAGGATCACCTGCCCAGTCAACCTCAACCTGTTCGCCGGGTTTGCGATTGATGTGCATGGTAGCACGCCGTTTCTGCTCATCCTGCTGGATGTGATAGCAGAACTGTGAATACATGAGCGGTTCATCACCGTTAGCACGGCAGTCCTCCATGTATTCTGTCCACAGGAGTTTTTTACTGACTCCGTTGCGGAGCAGTTCCTTGCGG
>CAVJLN010000183.1:0-2671 GCA_963650485.1 Bacteroidaceae bacterium | reverse complement strand
AGTTTATGCCGTGCCGCTTTTTAATTTGCTTGGATTTATGGGTATTTAGATGTCTATAAAGTGCTGTTCTACACCTTACAGAAATACCGGCAATTGTGAAGGAAAACCTTCCGGATACGGATGCCTATGTATATGTCATCGAGACCAATCTGATGCAGAGGTCCTTTACGGATCTGGAGATATCTGAGAAGGCGGCAGTACTGAAGGAACGGTATGACAAGGTCCTTTATCAGAGGCAGAGGGAAAGCATTATGGCTGAGGTGGCCAAGCTGGAAGGTAAGCCTCTGAAAGGTGGTCACGGTGACCAACATTTCAATAACCGCGATGAGGTCGGAAAAGAGTATGGTCTGTCCGGCAGTTCCGTGGGAAGGCTTCTCAAGGTAAATGACCTGATCGTGCCGCTTCGCCATAAGCTGGATAACGGATCTCTGATTTTTAAGGTGGGAATACAGCTCGCTTTTCTGACAGAGGAAGAGCAACAGCTGGTATATGAGCAGATGATGGAACTGCATGTGAAGCTGACTATGACGATGGCCATCAAGCTGAGAGAACATTCCGGAGATCTGAATCTGGCAATGGTTCGAAGATATCTGACCAAGACGGTGGAGCCGAAGGATAGGCCGATGAATGTTAAGGTACCGGAGACCTTATCCAAGAAATATTTCAAAGGAAAGGACCAGAAGATTATCGAAGATATAATGGAGAAGGCACTGGCTGCCTGGTTTGCAGCAGAGAGTGCAGGTGCCGATGTTTGATGAAAAGAGTCTTAAGAAAATAGATCCTGTCTATTTCAACATCATTATGGCGGACGATATGGATGTAACCATACAGAGCAGAAACACCGGACACTACTGGTATCTGCATTGCGCCGGTTATCCAACAGAAGAGGCGCTGGTGATATTCCATAAGCATCATTTCAAGGATGGGTATCATCAGCATGGAAGAGCCAGGACATTGAGGCAGGCGATAAAAAGTATTCAGGGACATGACGATTATCAATTGAATGTAAGAAAATGTGTATAAAAAATTAGAGGGAGTACATCCGGGCATGTACTCCCTCTTTTAAGTCATAATCGGATACAGATTACTCTTTGTTGAAAAGCTCCTTAGCTAACTTCTGAACAGCTTTAATATCGGTATAGCCTTGGCTTTTACCGAGCTTGAGTATACTTAAGATTTCACCCTTTGAATATTCGTTGAAAAGGAGTTTAAGAATTGCTCCGCGTTTGGAATCTTTCTGCTGAACATGTGTAAGCAGATCTTCAAGAGTCATATAGAGAAGAACATTGTCCTCAAAAGAATCTACTTGTGCAGGCTCAAAACCACTGCTATTTTCCTCTGCATCAGCGTCTTCAGTAAACTTATCATAAGATAAATCATCATTGTGACCGATTTCGGGAAGAAATTCATCAGTTCCACCTGTAGCAATGTAAGTACGAACCTGTGACCAAAAGAATGTCATCCAGTTATCAAGTGTACCGAGTTTAATCGGTGCAAAGGTAACTGGAATCCTGTGACCATGAATCTTCCAGGTCTCAATATTGTCTTTAATCAGGGATGAATCCTTTCTGATTTCTGCAGTCACAAGAATAGGTGCAAGCTCTTCGTTGATTGAAGGCTGAACGTTATTGTACGGAATCTTATTTCCGTATTTACTCTGATTGTCATTGGTGTTGTTGAATTTACTCTGGTTTACCATAATTCGGGCCCTCCTTCGACCCAGGGCCGAAACGGAGATTTCCGAACTGTGGTATTCAAGACACTATGAATTTGTACGCAAATAAAAAATCGGTGAAAAGCATACAAATCGAACGGGATTTCCGTTTCGGTTTGCATCCTTTCCACCGATGGTCAGGCTGCATTACGCATTAAAAAGTATAAAGTTGTGATTCCTGTTGCCCGGAACAGGGGATTTAGAAGGAAAGTGAGTGAAATAAATATTTACGGATGCGAATAATTTATTTACTTCGAGCCAGAGCTATGGTAAACTATAAAGTACAGTTACCATAATGTCTTCTGGCTTTTCCTTTCTATAACCACATTATAGATGAAGGTAGGTAAAAAGTCAGTAAATCAAGGGGCTTAAGCGGTTCCTATAAAATTACCGTAAAGTTTCTTTTGGGGAGGTGAACTCGGTGCGTGAACTGGTATTTTCCACTGTTATAGCAGAAATCAAGAATGCGTTTGTTGATGAAATCAACGATCCGGATTTGATCGAACTTCTTTATCGAGGTGTTGCTGAACCATTGGGAATAAAGTTGAGTAAAGTACAAAAGGGCGCTGCCAGTAAAATCATAAACAGAGCTCCACAAGGTAATGCATTGAGAGTAATTAGAGGCCATTCCCAAGATCAGAAGGTCAAAGAGTCAATTGGGGCTTTTTTCAAACAGAACATTACTCGTCATTTTATGCCAGACATGGAAGATGAAATCATATTTCATATCCGAGGTGTAATTAAAGATGATTCTGCAAGAATTTCTGATAGTAAGAAAAACGAACTGTTCCAGCTTGGAAAGAAGGAGACATTTGATGAATTCCTTGGTCAGGTATATTTGTACTCTCTTACAAGAGATAATGTTCTGACACCGGAAGCTAAAGAGAGACTTCAAGGTGAACTGGAGGAGTATAAACGTCATCCCTTGGAAATAGATGAGGTTCCTGAGAACATAAT
>CAVJLN010000182.1:0-2679 GCA_963650485.1 Bacteroidaceae bacterium | reverse complement strand
TCCTCAGTTATATCTGCCTGCGAAGGATAATTCTTTCCTCTATCTCCATTTATTAATGTTGCAATATCAGCTAATCTAACTTTTTCCATCTATATCATCCCTACAAACCTCAGTTTATCTTAGGCTTGTATTCCTTTCTAAGCATTTAACAGCTTCTCCAGTTCGTCCATCTCGGCACTAATATCCTTTTCAATCTCTCGAATGTTGGCCATAATTTCAGATGTTGGTGGATACTCGACTGCCTTGTATTCAACCTCTTTGTATTTGTTGATACTCAGGTCATAAGCATTATCTACGATATCCTTCTTAGGAACCATGAATGACTTATCTGTACGTTTTCTGCCTGCTTCCTTATCAAGATTCTTGAATCTCTCAATAATATCTGGAATGTCATTCTCTGCTACAGGAGTTCTCTTATCATCCAGGCTGAAGCCATCTGCTGTCATATCATAAAACCATACCTTGTCAGTTCCACCATGCTCTGTTTTGGTAAATACAAGAATAGCAGTTGATACTCCAGCATATGGTTTAAACACTCCTGAAGGCATAGATATTACAGCTTCAAGTCTCTGATTTTCAACGATTTCCTTACGGATATCTTTATGTGCTGTAGATGATCCAAAAAGCACACCATCCGGTACGATGCAGGCGCATCTGCCACCAATTTTTAAAATACGGATGAATAGCGTTAAAAACAGTAATTCCGTCTTCTTTGTCTTACAAACCTTGAGCAAATCTCCAGATACAGATTCCGCATCCAAGCTTCCCTTGAAAGGCGGATTAGCAAGTACCAGTGAATACTTCTCCCTGTCAGGATTCTGATCAGACAGGGAATCTCTGTACTCAATAAAAGGATTGTCTATTCCATGTGTCATCATGTTCATAGCACCGATACGAAGCATAGTACGGTCCATATCATAGCCATGGAACATGTGATTCATATAATGGTCTTTCTTCTGCTTGTCGTAGAAGATTTCTTCCTTTTTCTTTTCCTTGAGATATTCTCCAGATGCAACCAGGAATCCCGAGGTACCGCAGGCCGGATCACAAATCACTTCATCACTGGATGGATCCATCATCTCCACCATCATACGGATAATATGTCTTGGCGTTCTAAACTGTCCATTTCTGCCGGACTGAGATATCTTTGAAAGAAGATACTCGTACACATCTCCTCTTACATCAGAAGATTGTATTTCATTCATCAATGCGTAGATTTCATCCAAAGAATCTACAACCTTTGAAAGTACTAACGGTGTAGGCAATTTAAAGATGGCATCATCCATGTACTTGGAATAGGCACTGTTCTTATCACTATGAAGAGATTTAATAAATGGGAACACCCACTCCTGCATCACAGAATACATTCTGTCTGCCGGGAAATCATGAAATACTGACCATTTCAGCTGATTGCCCTCTATGTTTCTCTCGCCAATTTTTACTTCCTCAGCAAAAATGCTCTGATAGGGAAGTCCAAGCATAGCACTTTCCTTTGCTCTCATATTGTCTGAATCATCTAGATCATGAATAAACAGGAGATAAGTTATCTGCTCAATAACATCCAGCGGATTCACAAGGCCACCTGCAGCAAATATATCCCATAAACCATCAATTTTATTCTTTAATTCACCTGTAATCATTTAGTCCTCTACTTTCCACACATACTTTGTATAACGACCACCGCCGATTTTTTCTATTTCACCACTCTTAAGCAAATCTGCAAGGGTCCTTTGAATTGTCGTATCACTAATATCCGGATTCATTTCCATAAGTTCTGACTTAGTAATAGTGCCTATATGATTTTTAATCATTTCACGAATACGGTCAGGCTTAGAAAACTCTGGATTTGTCAAAAGCTTTACTCTGGATTCAAACTCACGATAAGCCCCTATGATAATACCAAGCATATAATTCACAAAAGGCTTGTAGTCATTGGTATTCTCATGCCAGTTTGTAGAACTGTCTTGTAATGCCTCGTAGTATGTCTCTTTGGAATCTTCAATAATCTTCTCAATACTTATGTATTTTCCAACGATAAAGCCTGACTGGTATAGAAGCAATAATGTGAGCAATCGACTCATCCTTCCGTTACCATCATTAAAGGGATGAATACACAGAAAATCCAAAATGAACATCATATTCAGAATAAGTGGATCCACCTCTTCTTTGGCTTCCTTGTAAGCTTTACAAAACTCATCTACCGAAGCCGGTGTCTCCCAAGCAGCTACAGGTCTAAAGCGTACACTCGCATTGCCCTCTGCATCTGTTTCCTGGATAATATTGTCAGATGTTTTAAATATGCCACCTGCCGAATTGCCTATGAACTTATATAAATCTCTATGTAACTGAAGCAGATAGTTTGCGTTAATAGGGATATAATCATAATTTTCATGGATTATATTTAGTACATCCCTGTATCCAGCAATTTCAGACTCATCTCTGTTTCTCGGAGTTGTCTTGGACTTTACCAGATTTTTCAAACGATCATCTGCTGTTGATATACCTTCAATTCTATTGGAACTTTCAGTACTTTGTACTTTGGCAATCTCCACCAGCTCACGAAGTTCATCTTTATGAGCTTCCACAAACAGTCTCTGCTCACCCTTGAATTCATTGATCAAGGTAAGCTTCTTTACTATCTCCGGAGTCAGTAGTTCCTTCCATTTTTCTTTGTAATTG
>CAVJLN010000181.1:2238-2692 GCA_963650485.1 Bacteroidaceae bacterium | reverse complement strand
TAATGATTACGGTCGCGGCTTTTATTGCACGGAGCATCTTGAACTTGCCAAGGAGTTTTGCTCATTCTTCTGCGAGAATATCTCACTTGCTCTTGGCATGAATGAGATTATGGTAGAGGGTGGAGAGAACCAGCCGGATCTTGCGTTCTTACAGGAACTGGATTATGTTGAGACCTATACTTCACCGGCAAAGGATCCGAAGATTCAGGAGATGGCAGGTACAGCAGAGATTGATGTATATTCCTATGATGGATATCTTCTTGATTACGTTATGCTGCCGGTTATGAATGGTGGGGAGCCAGAATACGATAAGTTAAATGAACTTTGGGGGAAAAATTTCCAATAACTAATCTGAATAGATAGCGGGAATAAATTTTATCAGATGATGTGCCTAATGGTGGGAGGGCGGAATTAGCCCTCCCTCTTTCTATTTTGTGCAAGGTCAACATAGCAT
>CAVJLN010000181.1:0-2228 GCA_963650485.1 Bacteroidaceae bacterium | reverse complement strand
CATAGCATAAAGTAAGGCTAATCTGATAGCGGAAGCAAGATGGAGGTGCAGCAATTGGCAAAACAAAATAAAGGGAAACTGGGGACGAAAAGAGAATGGGAAAAAAGAAAGATTCTGATTTTGTTTCTAACAATTCCTATGCTTTTTCTTCTGTATTTTACGGTATATCCGATTATAACGATGTTTTATTATAGCTTTACAGATTGGAAAGGATCTGTGTCTCCTTATGAGTTTGTTGGAATTTATAACTATAAAAATATTTTTACGACAGAATCCTACCGAAATGTATTTGTCACCGCAGGATATTATCTCCTTGCCGGTCTCCTGCAGCAAGTGATTTCCCTGTTCCTTGCGGTTTTAATGAATAAGAAACTTCGGGGCAGTGGTTTTTTCAAGGGAATCATTTTCTTTCCTTTTATCATGAATGGTGTAGCAGTTGCCATGTCGTTTCGTATGTTCTACCAGGTCGGAGGAGGACTGGATACTCTCATGAATTTTATGGGACTTGGTGAATATATAAAGGTATGGATTACAAATCCTAAAACCTGTAATTATGCATTGGCATTTATTTTTCTATGGAAAAATGTAGGTTATAGCTTTCTGATTTATCTGGGAACTATGCAGTCTATTTCATCTGAGTATTATGATGCGGCAGCAATTGATGGAGCAGGAGTGTGGGCAATGTTTAAGTCAATTACTTATCCAAATATCAAAATGATTGTAGGTCTGATGGCGACATTCTCCATTGTGAATTCCATATCGGTATTTGATATTCCATATGTTCTTACGAATGGAAAGAATGGGACGAATTCTTTTTCTACTACGTTGATTGAAACGGCGTTCAGTTATAACAAATATGGACAGGCCTGTGCTATGGCGATTTGTATGTTAGCAATAGCGGCAGTTGTCATGGTATTTAAAAATTTGGTTTTTAAGGAGGAAAATGAGAATACATATGAGTGATAAAGGCGATAAGGTTAAGAAATACAGTGCAATCGTTTTAAAATATATCATACTGATTTTTGTGGCATTTGTTGTTGTCTATCCGTTAATCGGTGTTTTCCTGGCATCCTTTAAAACTAAAATTGAATATCTTTCCACGGGAAGCATGGAACTTCCGGAGAATTTCAAAAATATCAGCAATTATATTACCGTAATGATCAAGGGAAATGTGCTGAGAGGCTTTATTAATACAATTTTTATTATTGTGTTTGCCTGTGTCATTGCTACCGTTTTATGCACCATGGTGGCGTTTTGTTTATCCCGCTTCCAGTTCAGAGGTAAAGGCTTTATAGATAGGTTTTATATGATGGCATCTTTTGTGCCGGGGATTATCGTGCACCTGATTATTTTCAAAGATTTTGCGAGGGTTGGACTTGTCAATAATCTGTTCAGTGTTGTTATTCTTTATTCCGGAGTGGATATTGTAAGTTTGTATCTTTATAGACAGTATCTGAATCAAATTTCCATCTCTGTAGATGAGTCTGCTTTGATGGAAGGATGCTCATATTTCAGAATTTACTGGAATATTCTGCTTCCTATGCTGAAGCCGGCAATCGTGACTGCATGTATTATTAAGATTACGTATATTTACAATGATTTTTACACGGCATTTCTGTATTTACCGGCTACGGAAAAGGGAGTTATGTCTACTGTATTATATCGTTTTATTGGGCCATACTCTTCGGAGTGGAGTGTAATCGCAGCTGGCATCATTGTAGTAAGTATACCGGTGTTTCTTGGGTTTATTTTTGCACAGAAATGGATCTATAAGGGCTTTTCAGATGGTGCAGTAAAGGGATAAGAACAGGGAAATAGCCATGGCGCATAATAATAAAAGAGGAACGCTTTTGAAAAACAAAGTGAGAATATGAGAAAATGAACAGAAACAATATTAATAACAGCCCGTGGATGGATAATGCAAAGAGTGCAGGAGAACGTGCAGATTTGTTGCTTCGGGAAATGACACTAAAAGAAAAGGTAGGACAGTTAAACCAAAGATTATATGGCTTCCGGATTTACGATCGGAAGGGTGATACAGTTGAACTGAAGGACGAGTTTTATCAGGAAGTAGATAAATATGATGGACTTGGTGCTCTATATGCATTATATCGTTCAGATCCTTGGTCAGAGAGAAATTACGAGAACGGAGTGTATGGAGAAAAGGCAGTTGATTTATATAATGAGATTCAGCGCTATGTCATAGAGAATACGAGACTCGGGATTCC
>CAVJLN010000180.1:0-2697 GCA_963650485.1 Bacteroidaceae bacterium | reverse complement strand
TTCATTTTAAAAGAAAATGCCCTCTCACTCGGCAATATCTCCTCCCTCTGAATATTGGCATCCACCATTTTTATAATGGCTTCATCATCCGACATTTCCTTTACAATAGCCGGTACTTTGGATAAACCAACAATACCAGCCGCATGTAATCTGCGGTGTCCGGATATCATTTCATAATTACCAGTCTTATCAGGTCTTACAATTACCGGATTGAGGATGCCGTTCACTCTAATGCTGTCTACCAGAGTTTCCATTCTTTCATCATCCAACACCTTGAAGGGATGATTTGGAAATGCATGAATTCTTCCTATCTCTATTTCCTGGGTACCGGCAATCTCCGGTACCCCAAGCAGCTCATCAACTGTCTGTAACTTAATCTTTCCTGCAACTCTTCCTGCCATAATTACTCAGCCTCCTTCAATACTTCCTTTGTTAATGCCATATATGCGAATGCAGCTTTTCCTTTTGGATCATAAGAATAAATACTTCCACCCTCAACACTGACCTCTGATGCTCTGACTGACATTGGAATCTCTGTTGTAAATACCTTTATAGATGCTGAATATGTATCATATACCATCAGGGCAATATCCCTGGCATAATTGGTCCTGTTATCTACCATGGTAAGAAGAATTCCTTCAATAGTGAGCTTTGGATTCAGCTGTTTCTTTACCCTGCCAATTGTTTTGATCAGCTGCTGTAATCCCTTGACCGGAAGATATGCCGCCTGCACCGGAATTAACACAGAGTCAGCACATGCCAGTGCATTTATAGTCATCATTCCAAGAGATGGCATACAGTCAATAATGATAAAATCATAAAATTCTCTTAATCTCTCTACCAAGGCTCTCATAATCAATTCCCTGCTCATTGCATTTACTAAAGATACCTCAATGGCTGACAGTTCTATATTTGCCGGTATCAGATCAACACCTTCCTTGTGATGAAGAATAGTCTTCTCCATGTTCAGCTTTTCATCATTCACAATATTTAACATCAAAGTTGCAAGTGAATACTCCATTTCATCTGGCTCATCATAGCCAAGGCTTATTGTAAGACTGCCTTGGGGATCCGCATCCATCAAAAGTACCTTTTTTCCTGACTGGGCTAAACCTATTCCTAAATTTACGCAAGATACAGTCTTTCCAACTCCGCCTTTTTGGTTTGAAACTGCTATAACTTTACACATACTCTGTTCCTCCTTAATTAAATCCAGTTGCTATTTCTCCATGCTTTCAATATCTCTAATATTTCTCTTCTCATCTGTTCTGACGTATAGGTTGATGGGAAGAAACGATATAACTGCTCATTCTTAAAAACCACACGATCTGTTTCCTTTTGTTTTACCTCTCCAAGAATCCCTTCTATTTCTGTTTCTGTCAGCTCTCCTGCAGCACTTAGTTTTTTTATTCTGATTGCCTGTGAAAGGGATGGCGTGCACTGAGTAGAATCCATTGCATTCATTATTTCCTGCTGTTCCTCTTTTTTTAAGTAGGATAACTGCACAGCTGGAGTAAATCCCATCGTTCCATCGTCTACTTTATCCAGCAAAGCCGGAATCAACTCTGTTATTTTTATATATCGCTGCACCTGCTTAGCACTGTCACCACAAAGTTCTCCAATTACATCAATGCTCCGCTTTCCTGTATTGTGGTCAACTTGACTACAATTCTTTCTGCCAGCCTTCTTTTTGATGGCATCATATTTCATCTTATAGGCATAGGCTTTTTCACTTGGCGTAATCTGTTCTCTCTGCAAGTTGGAATCCACCATGTTCACCACTGCTTCATCATCCTGCATCATGCGGATGATCACTGGAATTTTCTTGTAACCAAGTTTGTCCGCTGCATACTTTCTTCTGTGACCGGAAATAATTTCGTAGTATCCTTCCTTCTTTGGACGGACAATCAATGGATTTAACACACCATACTTTTTAATGCTGTCCTGCAGCTCTATCATCTGACTGTCTCCAACCACTTTGAAAGGATGATTGGGAAATGCTCTCAATCGCTCCATTTCAATTTCAACTACTTTCTCATCCGAATCTCTTACATCCGTTTTTTGCTCCATAGGCTTTCCTCCTTCAAAATATCCTGGGCGGATTCAAAATATTCTTACAAACAAAAAATCCGCCCAGACTAGACTCTTTCATCTAATCTGAGCGGATTTATCCGTCAGGCCTGTTTTATCCAGACAAGAAAACCAATTTTTACATTCATTGACAACCTAATCCTCATCCGACTTGGTACTTATCTCCATTCGGTGCCTGAATTGGTTTATTTCATCGGTGCCCGTTGCTAAATTTCGGTGCCCAAAATCTGCGTTTTAATATCCTTTCGGTGCTCACAAGCACCAGAAAAAAGAAAAAGCAGCAATGAATTTTTACAATCATTGCTGCAAAAAATGCATGTTCCCAGGGGGAATCGAACCCTCAACTAGTGCTTAGGAGGCGCTTGTTATATCCATTTAACTATGGGAACAAATACCGTATTTTCGGGCTTTTTTGGCCTTTTCGGTTACGGCGACCAACTTTATGAACTCAACCACTTTCGTGATGAATCATCTGTTTTCTTATTTCGACATTTTCATATGCCATTGTTCTAATCGAACTCTTAGTTACCACCAAATCGAAGTTCATGGAATCAACCATGGCTACTTCTTAGGAGGCGCTTGTTATATCCATTTAACTATGGGAAC
>CAVJLN010000179.1:0-2749 GCA_963650485.1 Bacteroidaceae bacterium | reverse complement strand
GTATCATCCAGGGAATCGGAAGCTGTGCAAAAGTCTGCAAAGCAGCAGGCAGATCCGCTGACAAAGCCGGGAGTGGTTGGGGCATTCTGCCGTACCTATTCCATCCGTGAGGCTATTGACAAATTCTTAAAGGATGTCTATGAGCTGTCTGCGATGGAAGGCAGATATGACTATATCCCTGCGGATTCTTCTGCAGGCGTGGTCATTATTGATGAGAAATTTGCCTACAGCTTCCATGCAACCGATCCAGCCTGCGGGCAGCTGGTAAATGCTTTTGATGTGGTCAGGGTTCATAAATTCCCGGATGAAGATCCGAAGAAATCCTTTTCGGCGATGGCAGAATTTGCTGTGGCGGATGAGCAGGTGAAGCTGCAGATCTTTAAAGAGAGGCAGGAGTCAGCCGCAGAGGAATTTGACGAAGAGGACCCGGATGCCTGGAAAAAGCAGCTGCAGTACGAGAAGAAGACCATGGAACTGAAGAATAACCTGCATAACATCACCCTCATTATGGAAAATGATGAAAACCTGAAGAGCATTGTCTTTAACCAGCTTGCTGACGGTATGGAAATTAAAGGAGCGGTTCCGTGGTCACATCCGGCAAAGTTCTGGAGGGATGCGGACGATGCGCAGCTGATTTGTTACGTGGACGGCGCTTACGGAACATTCTCTGCAAGGAATTATGATATTGCGATCACAAAGGTTGTGGATGACCGTTCCTACCATCCGATAAGGGAATTCTTTGAATCCCTGCCTGAGTGGGACGGTGTGAAAAGAGTCGAGACTATGCTTGTGGATTATCTGGGAGCAGAGGACACGCCATATGTGCGTGCTGTTACGAGGAAGGAACTCTGCGCAGCATATATCCGTGTTCATAATCCAGGCATTAAGTTTGACACCATGATCGTCTTAAACGGAGACCAGGGAATCGGTAAGAGTACGCTGATTGCAAAGCTTGGCGGGGAATGGTATTCGGATTCGCTGAACCTCTCAGACATGAATGATAAGACGGCTGCGGAGAAACTTCAGGGATACTGGATCATGGAGATTGGGGAACTTGCCGGCATGAAGAAAGCGGATTTGGACAAGGTAAAAGCCTTTATTTCCAGACAGGATGACAAGTACCGTGCTTCATTTGGAAGGAGGGTTACGCCTCATCCGAGACAGTGCGTTTTCTTCGGCACTACCAACAGCCAGAACGGCTATCTGCGTGACATCACGGGCAACCGCCGCTACTGGAATGTGAAGGTTCCGGGTAATGGAAAGTACAAGCCCTGGGACCTGGATGCGGATACAGTGAAGCAAATCTGGGCGGAGACAGTTGTTATTGCCAAGGCAGGAGAGAAGCTTTTTCTGCCGCCGGAACTGGAAGACTATGCAAAGGAAGAACAGCGTCTTGCGATGGAGCGGGATGACCGTGAAGGCCTGGTGCTGGAATATCTGAATATGCTGCTTCCGGATAACTGGGAGTCCATGGATGTGCATAAGCGCAGGGATTTCGTGAGGGACACCGATGATCCGACAAGGCCGAATGGCAGCATTCAGAGGACGGAGGTTTCCAACATGGAGATCTGGTGCGAATGCTTTGGCAAGCCCAAGGAGGACATGAAGCCGTCCGACAGTTATGCCCTGTCTGCCATTATGGAGAGAATTGACGGCTGGAGCAAGACCGGTAAGGCGAAAATCCTGCCAATCTATGGCAAGCAGAGGATGTATAAAAGGGATTAAATTCATGGAACAACCGCCTGGAACAGAACAAGATCCTGTTCCTGTTCTTCGAGGTTGTTCCGGCAGAAATGCCTTTAGGCATAAGGAAAATGAGCATTTATGGAACAAGAGAACAACATTTTCTATATAGAACAAATAAATGATGATTTTGATAAAAATAAGGTGCGCGTAACGCATGTATATACGCGCGTAAGGGTTTTTGTGTTCACTTGTTCCATGAGGGAGGCAGCATGAGAGAAAAAACAGTTGAGGCAAAACTTGTGAAGGCGGTAAAGGCTGAGGGCGGAATATGTCCGAAATGGGTTGCGCCTGGATTTGATGGGATGCCCGACCGCATTGTGCTTTTACCGCATGGGAAGATGGCTTTTGTTGAGGTGAAGGCTCCCGGTAAGAAAGCAAGGCCGCTGCAGAAAGCAAGGCATGAGATGCTCCGGTCATTAGGGTACAGAGTGTATGTACTGGATCAGCCGGAGCAGATTGGAGGAATCATTGATGAAATACGAACCACATGATTACCAGACATTCGCCACGGAATATATCGAGAATCATGATATTGCAGCAGTTCTTCTGGAATGCGGACTTGGCAAGACTTCCATTACGCTTACGGCAATCAGCAACCTGATGTTTGACAGCTTCGAGGTACATAAGGTTCTGGTTATTGCGCCGATCCGTGTGGCGAAGATCAGCTGGCCGGATGAACTGGAAAAGTGGGACCACATATCTGACCTGCGTTACAGTGTGGCGGTTGGGACAGAAGCTGAGAGGTTAAAGGCGCTGAAGGATCCTGCGGATATTTACCTGATCAACAGGGAAAATGTGCAGTGGCTCATTGAGAAGAGCGGGCTTCCATTTGACTACGATATGGTGGTTGTGGATGAACTGTCTTCTTTTAAGAACCATCAGGCAAAGCGGTTCAAGGCGCTGATGAAGGTGAGGCCGAAGGTACATCGCATCGTAGGTCTAACCGGTACACCGTCAAGCAACGGACTTATGGATCTGTTTGCAGAATACAAGCTTCTGGATA
>CAVJLN010000178.1:0-2804 GCA_963650485.1 Bacteroidaceae bacterium | reverse complement strand
GCAATAGCTTATATTGTGTTATATTCTTCTTTCTCATAGTTTTCCAAAGCGGGCTATAATCTATCATTTGTAACTCTCCTTATTTTCCTTTAACTCAAATAATGAATTAGAAATAATTTGTTTAACTCGTTTTTGAGTTAGATTTGTGTTATAATCCGAGTTAACTCAATTTTTGTTTGACTTTTTTATTCGTTTGTGTCATAATCTTAACTTCCTGTAAAATTAACTCTCGCCAGACGTAAGCATCACATTATTCTTCGTCAAACTCATCTTCATCCCAGTCTGGATACTGTTGAATCCTACCTTTTGACTTAACAATGCGAGGCTTAAAATCCCCCTGAACTTCACTGATTTTTGACACCGTGATTGTGAACATCCAATCATCCCCGAAATCATAATGAAGTGCAAATTTCTGTCCTTTACAAAGCCCGACCTCATCCAGTGTGATATCTGCAGAAGGTTCGTCTCCCTCTGGATCTGATTGATATGCATATTCGCTGTACATACGATTATCCATACAAAATTCATACAAATGATCATCTATAAAATCAAATGATTCCAGAATGATCTGACATAATTGATTTAATGTACTGCTACCGCAGATTTCGATATTTCGGTAAACATCACGTCCTCTGCCTGCAGGATATATCTTCATTGTATACTGGTTACTCATCATCCACCTCATTTCCAGATAAAAATCTCATTACTTCCTCAAAAGAACGTTTACTTCTGGCAAATGCTTCCATTAATTCTTTTCTGCGGAGTTCATCCCGTTTCTGCATCAGCTTCTCAAGCTTATCCAGTTCGTTCTCATACCTGTCTTTTGCTTTCGAAACTGCTTCCTTTTGTGACTCAATTTTTTCTTCTATCGGAACACTTCTTCTTGCCATCGTTCTTATCCTTCTTTCTCTATCTGCATCAGGTCTTCATTCATTGCAGCAGCCTGAGTCCTGATGTTTGCCGCCGTCATGTTAAACGCCTTCAGGATTTCTTTCTGCGTGGCCGTAACCGCATAATCCATGCGGTATCCCCGGTCGCTCTGGCGGATCAGTTCTATCTTTTCCAGTTCCCTGATTGCCGCCGGAACCGTCATATAGTTTTTCTTCCCACCCTTTTGCATCTGTTCCTTTAAACAGGTATAAAATCTGCTGCGGATGAGCAGTGCCACAAACTCTATAAATATCTTTGCCTGTATGGATTCACTTGTATGTACACGGAAACTTTTGTTTCCAAGATAGGATTTATCCCCACGGAACAGCTTCTCCGACGCATCCCTGCTCTTGTACAGTTCCAGTGCCTGTGCAGCTGTCATTTTTTCTGATGTTATTATGACAAAGTATCCACAAAGCCGTATCTCTTCATTGATCACATCACGAAGTTCACGGCCATACATGAATTTTTCATCTTTCTTCCCCTTATTATAATAGATCAGGTCAAAGTATCTGGTAAAACCTCCGCTTTTGATCTCATACTTTGTGCCTTCATGCTTATGAAGGCATTCGGCCATTCGGTCAATCTTTGCTTCAACAGCCTCATGTTCCAGGCTTTTCTTTCTGTCACTATAAAAAATGTGGAAATAACGTTCCTTTTCGTCTGACGGATAAAGCTGTTTTTTTACGGTAATTCCGCTTACTTTATAATCCCGGATACTGTATTTCCGGTCTTCTTCAAAAGTTCCTTTTACTTCAAGGACAAGACTTTTTACAAGTTCCTTCATCCCTTTCATCATAATGATAAACTCATATCCACACTTGTCCATGTAGTGTATGTTTTCTTTACTGAAATATCCTCTATCCAGGATAAAGCCAACATTCCGGTATCCATAACCGCCTGCTCTTTCCAGTGTATACTGCAACTGTGACACATCCACAATACTTCCCGGATAATCTTCATAGTACAGCGGTTTTGCATTGGTTCCATCATAAGCAATAGAATAATTTATAACAGGCGCTCCCTTGTCTTCTTTGGGATGACCATACTCTACGAAATCAATATCACCTGCCTGACAGTTTTTATTTGTTGAATCGTAAGATATGTATATCTTTTGACGGTGATCCTGTTTCTCATTCCATCCATCGAGAAATGCCAGGCTTTGATCCCTGGTTATGCTGTTAATAAAATCGGAGACTTTTGTGTCACTGTAGATTTTCATCCGGTCTGTAAATAATGGATGGTTATACGCATAATCGGGATAATACTGTCCGGCATTGTTTTCTGCAATGATGGAATACACTGCCAAGTCCAGAAACAAACCGCTGTTCTTTCCAATGATATCTCCCAGCATTTCATCCAGGTGATACTCCGCTATAATCTTACGCAGTACAAAATAGGTACCAGCTCTGAGACACCCGCTCCTGTAAGCACTGCCTTTTGTTTCCGGCAGTTCCTCAGCCGGGAAAAATTTCAAAAAGTTGGTGTTCGGATACATCAGCTCCGAATCATCCTCTGTACACTTTCCAATCGTCGTGTTCTTAGGGACAGTATACCCTTTTTTTGTATTGTAATTATGTTCATATGCATAGTAAATGTAAGTGGTTCCCTTAATTTTTTTACGAGTAATGCCAGCTGATTCAGTTGGTATTTTTACTTGAAAATCGAGATACATGGCGCTGCCTTTCGAGAGTTAATTACTTCTCTTTAATTTTACCACATTTATCAATTTTTTCAAGAAAAATAGTATTTTTTCGCTGAAAAATAAGGACTTTTATCATCTTTTTTGCCTTTTAGAACACAAACGAGAGTTAATTATTACGGAAGTTCACATTCCTTCTAATTTTCCCTTGCTGTCTACATCTGCAAAAGCT
>CAVJLN010000177.1:0-2824 GCA_963650485.1 Bacteroidaceae bacterium | reverse complement strand
AGTGAACAGTACAAGAAAGTAATTGAGGCTGTAACACAGCTTGCGGCGGAATAAGGTCTTACAGGCAGCAATTAGGATTACAGAAGGGGACTGAACTGATCATGACTAAGACAGCATACACTGCCGATCAGATAAAAGAAATAGAAGATGGACGTGCACAGGGTCTTGATGTTTCTCTTTATGAAAAACCCGAGTATCTGGCGATTCAGATGCGTGAAATCCGTCTGGGATTGGAGAAAGAGCTTCCGGTAAAATATTATGCCAGACCGGAATTTGACTGGTTCCAGATGCAGGAGATCCGTAAGGGACTGGAACATCAGGTTGATGTTGAAAAATATGCCAAGGTAGAGATTCCGTTTGAAACCATGCGTCAGATCCGCAAGGGACTGCAGGAAGGAATTGATCTTTCCAATAAGACGAAAATGCCGGCGGGAATTTTAAGGCAGCTTCGCCACGCAGCAGCATCCGGAGTGGATATCAGTAAGTATGTGGCAGAAGGATACGACGAAGAGCAGCTGATGCAGATCCGTCTGGCACTCCAGAATGGCATCACGAATATTGATGAGTATATTTCACCGTGTCTGCGTGGCGTATCCATTCGTCAGATCCGTCTGGGCTTGGAAGAGAAGATCGATGTTTCCCTGTATGCAGGAGATGAGATGAACTGGCAGCAGATGCGGGAAGTCCGTTATGGTCTTGATAAGCGTCTGGATGTCACCCCGTACTTAAATCCGTTGTATTCCTGGGAACAGATGCGTGAGATCCGGCTGGGAATCGAGGAAGGCTTCCCGATTGACCAGTACAGCAGCTTCATGTATACCGCAAGCCAGATGAAGGAACGCAGACTTACCCTTGCAAAGGGCGAGCGCCTGCAGGGACTTGCAAATACGGTTTCCAGTAAGTACAGTGATTTTGAATTGTTTGTAGACAACGAGAAAATGGAAGCAACCATTTTCCTGCATGATAAAGGAAAGCAGGTAGACCGTAACGATCTTTTACAGGCTTTCCAGCAAAACGGCATCAAGCGTGGAATTGATTTTGAGGTCATGGATAAGATCTGTGACGGTTCCTGCGAGGGAGATGTTTATGTGATTGCCAGAGGCAAGCAGCCGACGGCAGGTAAGGATGGCTGGTATGAATTCTTCTTTGATACCGATCTGAAGAATAACCCGATCCTTTTGAAGGATGGTTCGGTGGATTACCAGAATGCCAAGTGGTTTGAAATGGTAAAGCAGGGCCAGAAGGTTGCCTTTTATCATATGGCGGAAGAAGGAACCGGAGGCTATCGTATCAGTGGTGAAATCCTTCCTCCGATTAAAGGAAAAGAAAAGAAGGTGCTGACCGGACAGAACTTCATGCTGCTGCAGGATCATCAGACCTATGTTTCTGCGATTGACGGAAAGGTCGAGCTGCATGATGACCGGCTGATTATTACGAACCTTCTGGTAGTGGATGATATCACCCTTGCCAACGGTGGTAATGTGACCTTTAACGGTTCCCTGTATGTCCGTGGAGACGTGGGAAGAGGAACCCATATCTGCGTAACCGGTGATGTCCTGGTAAATGGATTTACCGAAGGCGCGGTCATTGAAGCAGGCGGTGACATTATCCTGCGGAAAGGCAACAACGCAGATGGCCGTGGCTTTGTAAAGGCCGGAGGTGATGTGCTTGGTGTCTTCTTTGAGGCGGCGAATGTCATGGCCGGACAGAATATTAAGGCGAACTACTGTATGATCAGTATGCTGCGTGCCGGAGGAAACATTGAAGTATCCGGCAAAAATGGCGTACTTGTTGGCGGCGATGCCTATGCCGGTGTTCAGGTGCGGGCATTCCATCTGGGAAATGCAATGGGACTTAACACCAGAATCTGTCTTGGTGAAAAGAGTGCACTCGATATGGAAGCAATGAAGCTTGCCGAGCAGGAGAGCCGTGTGAAGAACGAATTGCGGCTTTTGAAAAATGCGTTCTGGGATATGCGTCAGAAATATCCGGAAGAAATCCGGAATATCAATCCGGTGTATTTAAAGCTGGAAGATGCGATCTATACGAAGGAAGCAGAAGCAGATAATATTGAGAAAAAGAAAAAAGATATTGAAAAGAGGAAAAAGAAGAAAAAAGACTGCAACATTATTGCCATGGGAACGATCCATCCGGGAGTTTTGGTGGAGATTAACGGTCTGACCTGGCAGTCCAAAGAGCTGCAGAATGTTGTGTTAAGAGAAGGAAACGGATACATTAGAATCGAAAGTAATTCTTTCGGGAAATAAGGTGGATGAATGAGAGACAAAGTACTGATAGTTGATGACGTTGAAATTAACCGGTCAATTCTGGGATCAATTCTGGAAAATGAGTACACCATCGTAGAGGCAGAAAACGGAAAGCAGGCACTGGATATCATTGAAGAGCAGAAGGACGAACTGTCCGTGATTCTTTTGGATCTGGTGATGCCGGAAATGGACGGTAAGCAGGTTTTGGAAGAGTTGAACAAGCGCAAGATTATGGGAACCATTCCGGTTCTGGTAATCAGTGGTGAAAATTCCTACGAAACTGAGCGGGAATGCTTTGATATTGGTATCTCTGATTATATTGCCAAACCATTCAACAATGTCATCATCCAGAAACGTGTAAAGAACGTTGCAGGACTTTATGAATATAAATTACAGCTGGAGGAAAAGATAGAAGAGCAGACCGCAGTTCTGCGGAAGGCCTACCAGACTCTTAAGGTACAGGCTGAAAAGCTGCACCGGAACAATCAGAAGATTGTCGACATGCTTGGTACGGTCGTTGAATTCCGTAACCTGGAAAGCGGCGAGCACATCATGCG
>CAVJLN010000176.1:0-2987 GCA_963650485.1 Bacteroidaceae bacterium | reverse complement strand
GTATGGATCATGGTTTCCATGCTCAGCTTATCTACATGGTATTTGTTGAGAAATATCTTTGTCAAAGTATTTCAAGCAGATAAATATATTTCTCATAGTATTATTATGTGTATGCTTTTTGTTACGGTACAATGTATGGTAGGAAGAGTAGAAGCATTTTACTGGTATGCCGGAGCAGCTAATTATATGTTAATCCACAGTTTGAGTCTGTTCTTTTTTGGCGTATTGATTGCAGCGGTTTACGATCGTGGAAAGAGGAGAATTATTGACCTGGTGCTCGCAAGTATTCTTGGCTTTCTGGTAGGCGGGGGCAATCAGATGACCGCGCTAAATGTAACGGTAATTATGCTGGTTGTTATTGGATTTGGAGTGGTCTTAAAGAAATGGAAGGAGTATAAGCCTTTACTGATTCCCATTGTGTTTTCTTTGTTGGGATTTATATTAAATGTAGCAGCTCCGGGTAACTGGATCAGGGCCGAGGGAACGAATGGAATGAATCCTGTGAAAGCAGTTCTCATTTCCTTTTATTATTGCCTGGATTATTGTATTGATCAATGGTCCGGATGGCCTGTTGCTATATTACTTATTATACTGATACCATTATTCTGGAAGGCAATGGGAAATACGACGTTTCTTTTTCCCTGTCCATTGATTGTAGTTGGATTTGGATATTGCCTTGTTTCAGCTATGATGACTCCTCCGCTGTTTGCTGTGGGAAATATGGAGGCAGCAAGATTGCAGGCTTTAACCTACACAATGTATCTTTTGGTACTTACATTATGTGAGGGATATGTGATTGGATATCTGCGTCAACGGTTGTATTTTAAGGGAAAAGAAGAGGGAAAAGGCTTTTCACCTGCACAGGCCTGGTGCGTGGTGGGATGTATTTTATTCTTTGCAGCAGCTTCAGTATTAACTGTCATTCCCACTCCGGATTATTTTGTTATGTCTTCTGCGATAACGGATCTGGCGAATGGAAGTGCACAGGCATATGGAAATGCGCTCAGTGAAAGAATGAAGTTATATGAAAGTGGAGAGAAGAACATAAAAGTGGAGTCACTTCCAACCCAGCCCGCATTACTGTATTTTGCAGACATCGAACAAAATCCCGATGACTGGAAGAACAGAGGAATCTGCAGATTTTACGGATTGGAATCGGTCACGTTATTGCCTTGAGGTTAGTTCCCAGAATCCCCATGCGGCCATAGGAAGACATAAAACGAAGTAACATAATCCATAACGTCCTCCGGCTTCCCAGAAAAGGTGGAAGAAATAACCGCCGAATACACACAGGGAAAGCAGCGTATTGGTTAATTCGTGCTTCTTTAAGCTGCAGAAAGCAAATATACTGCTGCCAAGGAGAATGGTGAAATGATAAAAATTCATTATGGCTTCTAGGATGAAACGTCCATTTCCATAGATGAAATACAATGCCAGATCAGATTGGTCATCTCGGTGGCGGCTATACCATTCGATGGTGATCTGTGCCTGATATCCGGGATCGTTCCATTGCGAAATAAATTTCTTGTAGAAGAATTTCAGGCAGGTCTTAGGATGGCTTGCAAATTCCTGAATCGAATGCCTGATAGAATCAATGCAGGCATTTGTAGTAGCGGAGGTATCAAAGTTATTTTCGGTATAAACATCCCAGTTGTATGAGTTATACCAGCCGTTCTCAATATAGTCATTGGATTGTAACCCCATGGCAATCCAGGCAACTTTGGGGATGCCGGAGGGAATATGGTCAAGGCTGGCGGCGTGAGCATAGTAAGTATTTACCACGGTGTTTGTGATATAGGGAGCGCCTATCAGGAGTAACAGGAACAGGACAACAAACTTATCCTTATGGCAGATCATATGCAGGATCAGAATAATAATAGCAGCCACAAGAATAATGGAGGAATTGGATTTTAATTCCATCGAAAGGGTCATTAAAACAATTGCAGGAATGGAATAAGCTTTTTTCTGCGTATTTAAATAACCAACAATATAATAGATAGCCGGGACAATAAGACCCAAGGAAGGAATATCACCATATATAAATGTTGTATATAAATATAAGGGAAGCAGACCGATGCATAATAAAGAAAGCAGGATCTGAATCTGAGGTTTGTGAAACATTTCATCGGAAATGCGATGCAGGTAATATACGGTTGAGACAATAGCAATTACATTCAAAAACTGCAAAACGATGTAGTTTTCAATACCAAAAACAGCATAGATGACCTCCAATAAGGCAATCATACCAAGCTGATGCGGGTAATGGACCAGGTAGCCGTTTCCGGTAAGAGAGGAGTAGTCTCCGTTCAGAAAGTCAATCGCAATATCACTCAGATATGCACTGTCACACGCTACTCTTACACGAAAAAGAAAGATAATGAACAAACTGATAAAAACAGTCCAGATTAAGGAAAATTTTTCGAAGGCAGAACAGATTTCGGTTGTAATTTCTTTCTTTTTAAAACAGTATGTTAACCCGGTGATAAGGAGTAAAGCAAGTACAAGCAGTAATAAAGGATGATCGGATTTGTATAGTGGCTTTTCCGTATCAAGATAAAGCTCCATATAGGTAGTCTGGAACATTGAAAAAAGCATATTTGCTGTAACCAGGATAAAAAACGGTAACAAATATACCAAGGTAAGCAAATATATTATTTTTTCTTTCAGGGACATTGATTTAAAAGAATGCATTTTCATCTCCATAAGCGTTTATTCAATAAAAGTATAGTTGGTTATCCGGGGTTTTTCAAGACTTGATTGATTTTATATGGCTTTGTAAGTGGTTGGAATATTTTATGGAAAATCGCATATTTTATATAAGAAAGTCTTAATTATTTCTTAAGTAACTTTACTATTGTGAAAAATATGTTATTCTAAAACTGGTTAATATAGATAAGGTTGGTGAGACATTTATGTGGAAAATAAAGAAAATTACATTAGTAATTATCGTGGCAGTATTGTGCTGTGCATGTACGAAAACAACAGAG
>CAVJLN010000175.1:0-3065 GCA_963650485.1 Bacteroidaceae bacterium | reverse complement strand
CACTGTTCTTTTGTAATTCAGTTTCATAGTCTGGACTCCCTTATATATATTTGTAACTGAATAGTTACTCATTACAAATATATTCTACCACGAATAGCGCTGAATGTCCGTAAAAAATCCGTAATTTTTGAGATATATGTAACCATTGAAAAAGGCACACAGGTCAATTCCTGTGTGCCATATCCTGTATTGTAATGATTTCGTGAAACAAATACCCTGAAGCCTTAACGTCCTGTAACTGTCAAGCCAAGCTTAGCTGCAGCTCCATAGAAGCCGTACATGGTATCGGTATCTGTAAGAACCGGAGTATAATCCGTTCCGGCAGGGAAGGTAATCTGTAATTTCTGATCCTTGTACTCAAACTGAATGGTTACGGCAACATCATTACGTTCTGCCATCTTCTTCAACAGATAATCGCTGATGGTGCAAAGCTTACCAAAATCAGTTGTAACCGTTCCGTTCGCCGGAGCGTCCTTCACAAGGCCATACAGCTTTTTCACAGTAGCCATGCTTGCCGGAATCGGTTTGGAATCCTTAACAGCACCACAGGAAACACACTTATATTCCTCCACTCCGTCTGCATTCGGCTGCGGATCTACCGTCGTTACCCACTGGAAGTTGCATTCGTGGGAGGGAGCGGATGAAGCAGACACCGAACCGGTTTGGGAAGGAGAAGCAGAGGGATTGGGTGAAGAGTCAGCGACAGCATCAAATTGTATTCTAGCATAAGCACCGTCTTGGGTAACACTACTAACCTTCCATTTTGAACCTCTATCAGAAATAGCAGTAAAATTAAATGTAGAACCAGAAAAAAGCCTGGTGGCGACTTCACTATACCCTTCACCACCCTTATCAGGAATCCTGATACACCAGTATGTATCTTGAAAACCTGGCAAATTATAATTTAATGTAAGAGAATCATTAGATGCAAAGGTTTCACCAATAAGACCCTGTAACTTATTTACTAAATCTTCTGTACCTGTAATGTCTCCAATAATCACCGGATAGTTTTGGCCCTCTGCACACACATCCATCTGCATTCCGCCAAAGATTCCAACAACCATGGCAAAAGAAATAGCGAGTGTTATTAAATTCTTAAACCACTTCGGTTTTGCGTGCTGTTTTGTTTTTCTGTTTTCGTAATTCATGTCATAGTCCTCCTATAATAAGTATAACCGATAATTTATTTCAGAAGCTGAATTGGGGATTCCATATTCATAGTGGGATGAATTGGGATTCCATAGATGTAACACTTCTGAAATAACTATTCATACTGTAGCACATGGGGAGGTAGAATATAAGTTTACAAACGTTCCAAATGGTGTTTTGAATATGCATAGCAGTAAAGAATAATCAAATCGAAATTTAATTATTAGAGATGAGCTTTCAAGCCGGATCAATTCTCCGAATCCCAGCTATAATAAAACTGAATCAGACTGATCCGTGATTTCGTGGAGGTCTTTTCATTGAGAGAGGCTACGTGGCGATAGAGCATGGTACGGGAAATGTAGAGTCGGTCAGCCAGCTCCTGCATCCCTTTGTCAGAGGTGAGCAGCACCTTTAGAACCTCTTTTTCGCGATCTGTCAGAGCAAAGTGGTCGCTGAACTGCCGGAAGTGCAGCTCCCGGTCTGAGTGGGAAGAAGGTGCGGAGACTTCCCCAAAATAGGGGGGGTAACGACAGCTTCTGAACCGGCAGTGGCTTGGCCGGATGAAAGATCCATTGCGTGTAAGGTAAGATCAGAAGGTGTAATATAGGTATCTGCCTGAACCGTATAAACAAACAGTGCGATACCGGTAACTACGAAAATAACAATCGTTACCGTATAGATGATGGTTGGATTTTCGAAAGAAACCAGCATCATGGTGAGCTTGCAGATACATACGGTGCACAGGTTGTTGATGGCACGTCCCAGTCCTGCCCAGAGACTAGGAACTCTGGTGTGATAGGACAGGCGCATGAAGCTGACCGTATAATAAACGGCAAAGCTTCCGGCAGACAGATAGAAAACGATGCACGAAATGAGGAGGCTTCCGCCGTTCCGCAGCAGAACGACACAGATGGTGGAGAAAAGCATCACACAGTACATGATCAGATTCTGATAGCGTTCACGGATTTTATGGAACAGAATTCCGGCACAGATTCCACTGAATGCAAGCAATAGGCATGGAAGGCTTCCGGGCTTCAGCTCTCCGGATGCGTGCCGCAGCGTCATTTCACTGTTGAGGGTAGCAAAAATACAGGTCATCAGTGCAATAATGCCGACAAGAAGAAGTCCTGTACGCAGCGGATGCGAAGCCAGAACTCGGCTTTTAATGGAAATACTCATTGAAGCAATATACTTTAATTGGATTCGAAGCATCAGAAATAACAGCAAAACCAGTGACAGGCACAGAATCACTGCACTGATTGCAGTATTAGAGACGAAATTATTATTGATAAATTGAAGCAGGACACCCAGAGCATAGCTGAATCCAACAACTGCGGGCAGAAGTGAATCCTGAATCAACAGGAGCGAACACAGGTAATGTATGGAACTGCCGAGCATTCCGAGCAGAAAAAAGAGGACACAGCCTGCGGCGAGTGTCGGCGCATAATCGGAGTGCAGGTTTATAAAGAGATAGCATACGATACCTGTCAGAACGCAGAAAAGAACGCCCGGATATCTGAAACCGGCGGTTTTTTTAACGGTAAGGTATTTATAAACAGGATAAAAAAGAAAGCCCAGAGTGCTGATTCCTAAAATATAGCTCTGGGCGATAACGACACCATGAGAATCCGTATGATGAATAATACTGTCATCAAACAGGTATTCCGACCCAAGGAAAAGAAAATAAAAAAGTGCCAATAAAATAACGGCTCGTATGTGGTTCATCCATGGTACTTCTTTTGCCATACTAGAGGCTCCTTAGGGGGGTATTGTAGCGGACAGACCATGAAAAACAGCCTGTCCATTTCTTATTATATGATGAAGAAACTGAAATTACAATATTTTATATCCTTTTTGTTTTTATCAATGCGATATCAGCAAAATCGAATGCGGAAACGCCAATCCTTCCCTGTCCA
>CAVJLN010000174.1:0-3067 GCA_963650485.1 Bacteroidaceae bacterium | reverse complement strand
ATATATATGTTGCACCATTGCAACTAGGCATAGCATAGCACACGCATTTCAAAAAGTAAAGAAAAAATTCATTAAATTTGGAAAATTGGCAGTACCTTAACGCGGCAGATTGCTACAATGCCTCGTAGGGAATCTGATGATTCCGCAGAAACACGGAGATAAGCCGATCCCATTCCTGCTCCAGAGACTTATCCATGGTGAAGGTGCGGTAGGAAATCCCGGTGGTGCAGGTCAGCTTCTGGTCCTGGTATCTGAGATTCAGAAACATGCCGGTGATGTCCTCCTGCGAAAAGGCACAGCCGGAACGCTCCAGAGTGCGCCGCTGATTTTCCGGGGAGAGCTGAAATACGAACTTGAAGCCCAGCGGAGTGCGGTTGCCCTTGATCAACTGAAAGCAGATGGGGCGAAGCAGTGCGAAGGGCGCAATGGCAGTCTGGGCAAGAATCTCGTAGGCCTCGTCCTCCAGGCTGTAAAAATCCGGGTTCAGGTGGCCGTCGATGGTGTAGCTGGCGAAGGTGTTAATAGTGGCTTCCGACAGCAGAAAGTGGTCAAAGAGATCCGTGCAGAGCAGCTTGTTCATAAAATCTTTGATGTCAACCAGGGATAACGCGATCATTTAAAGCTCCTTTGAAGATATTAATCGTGATTTCATCACGATCCAACTCGTCATTCATTATAAGAAGGATTATACCAGAAAAGGGAATGAAAGACAACTTTGTATGAAAAACGCTAAATTTTTTCAGAAATACTCGAAAAAAGAAAGCGGATATAGTATACTCTTTATGATAGAAAGAGCAATGTCCAGGTGAACGGAAGAAAAACGACTGCCAGTGCAGCGACAGATAATAACTTCTCGGAATCTCAATAAATGAGAACCGACCCGAAAATTGACAACTGAATATTGTGCAGGAAAAAGAAAAACAAGAGAAATGGACATAAACATTGGACATAGCTGGTACTATGCCTTGCAAAATCTTATGATTTATTGTAAGATATCATTATTAAGCGGCTAAACTTAATAATGAGTTTTGAAATGCCTCTACGGATGGCATTTCCCAGGCATCAAGATGCTGTAACATCATGATGCCGTAGAGGCGGCAGTACCACATCTTAGTAGAGCGGTGTCTGCCGTCTTCTAATTTATAGTCCTCTTTCTCACGTTTATTGGAGCGTTCCACGGAAGTCCTTCCATTATATTCCGTTTTCCATTCCTTGCTATCCCTTGGCGGTATGTTAAAGAGTCTGGGGTTGTCACTCTGATAAATATGTACGGTTCTGCCGTATTTTGCATCAGAGCATGGATGTTCACAGAAGCATCCGCGCTGACGGTCTGCTTTCGGACACCGGTATTTCGCACGGTACTTGGCAGGCTCATGTCCGTCTTTGTGCATACGTAAGCCCATTTTACAAATAGGGACACCGTCAACATCAATAGTAAAGTCATCTTTATATTTGAAGTGACCGGTGTGTGCAGGATTCAGATCAATGAAGGGAGTAATGCCTTTCCGTTTGCAATATTCATAGACGGGATAGGCATCCTGAGCAGAATCCAGCAGGAGTTTTTCAATCTTGAATTCCGGAATATAGGACTTCATGGTGAAAAAGGAGTGCAGGAAGGAAAGCATGTCATGTCTGGAAGCCCGTTCCAAAAGAGGAAAAACAGGCAGGTCACTGTGGGAATCGGAAGCCACATACATGTAGAGATGGTAACCGAAGAAGTAACATTCCCTGTGTGAATCCCATCCCCAGTTACAGTCAGGCTGGGAGTAAAGGCGTTTGCAGCTGCAATTGTGGGATCCCTGATCCGAACAGTCACACAGACGTTTTTTACGTTGTTGTGCAGCAGTACGGACAGGCGTACCATCACCGGCAAGAGCCAGATGGTTCGGATCAATTAGACCATGTTCAACGGATTTTGAAAGAAACTGCTGATGATACAGTCTGAAAATAAGGTAAAACGGATGGTTCTGCTTAAAATGCCAACGCTCCAAAAGGGGAAGAAGTCTGGAAGCAATGCTGGAAGAATCACAAGGAGTTTTATCCCCTTTCTTTTTCCCTTTGGGTACTTTGAGTTTGGGAAAACGGTCTTTCGGAGAAAGGTTATTAGAGTCATCCTTCCATAGGCGGGTAAAAAAGTCATAAAAAGTACCAATACCGGGAGTATCGCCAAAAGTAAAACCACTTAAAATGGCATAAAGAGGGGTTTCACGGAGCATACGACACCACTGGGTAATGGAAGTAACCTTTAATTTCAAAGCGATAAGGTAAGAACGTAGCATGCAGGAAGGCAGACGAGGTTCAGGACCGAAAACAGAATAGCATTCCTGCATAATGGAATCCGAAGGAGAAAGATCCAGAAACCAGAACTGGATAATGTACTCCCAGGTATCCTTAGAAAGGACAAAGGGATCAGGATAAAATTTCAGAAAATCGGATACGAAAGTATCCTGATAGGCGGCATGTCCGCCAGGGTTACAAGGTAACATAAAAATCGCCCTCCAATCAAAAAGTTAATACCGGCCGCGCCGGAACGAATTGCCTTTTTAATCAAGGGCGCGAAGCGCCGCAAATTTTTGGCGATTTGTCAAGTGTTTTTTTGAAAAAAAGTGGGTGATTTTTATAATGAAGGGTCTGAAAGCCTTGGAAAATAAGGGCTGAAGATTCCGAGAAAATATAAGGAAATATAGGAGGAAAATGAAGTGCACCACACAATTACAGAACATTTTATAAAATATTATCCGGAAAGGCTTACATATGCTCCCATATCCCTCTGTGCGCAGATGAGCAACGGGTTTATCCTGAAATTAAGGATAGACCGTAACGCGGTTCATGGAGAGAAAAAAGCGCTTTTGACGGTGCCCGGAATGCTTGAAATCAATGCCGGAACACATCATTTCCCGGAGACATTCGCTGAATTGAGCGAATACGAAAAGAGTGAATATTATAATGTCTATGCAGATGAAAACGGCGATTCTCCGTTTCTGGAGGCGGCCATCCGGCTGTATCAGTCGGATGATGACGCAGAGGGAAGGAAGATGAGCCTGGGGCTTCCGCTCAACCTGTATCA
>CAVJLN010000173.1:2066-3131 GCA_963650485.1 Bacteroidaceae bacterium | reverse complement strand
TTTTTTAAAAAAAATTATGCAATCTTAAAATGCAGCAAAGAACATATACGGTGGGATTTTTGTAACCCCATCAGACACTACCATTATATTTTAGCCGTGTATTCAAGAAAGTGACTGGTTTTTCACCAAAGGACTATCGTCGGAATTATTCTCAGAGTGATTAATTCGGTCTTATGATATAAGGATGCGAAAAAGGACTGCGTTCATGCTGCCGCCCAACAGCAGCGCCAGAACACAGTCCTCCTTTTATATTGCATTCATTACTGAATTTTTTCGCCGTAGAGCGCTGGTTTTATATGATCACTTTGTGCAAGCAATTCCAGATATTCCTGCCCCTTTGCCGGCCTGACCGCCACTGCGATTTTTCCCATATACATTTTTCGCTCTGCTAATCCTACCCGGTTATGATCACAATGATCTGAGCCTGTTCCGACAATTACTGCCGGATTGGATACGGAAAAACGTACATACTCAGCCGCATCCGGGACTACTCTGCCCTCCTCATCCACACATTCACATGTGAAAATAGCCAGGTCCTCTCCATTTGCTTCAAATGTATTTTCCAGGGTAAGTTTTAATGCCACCGCTTTTCCAGTTGTTTCTTTTTTCTGTTGTGCAACCACCTGTCCGTTTCGGTATCCTTTCACCAGCAACTCTCCCTTTTCATACGGAACGTTCCATTCCCCATGCCCATATTTCTCAATGGCTTTTCTTCCCAGTGACGATTTATTCAAAAACAACTCCAATTCATCGCAGTTAGTATATACTGTGACCAGGATATCCCTGCCTTCCAAGCCCTCAAAATTCCAATGAGGTACAATATGAACCATAGGCTCCTGCAGCCAATGGGATTGATTCTGATAAAATGCCCCTTTCTTTTGCAGGAACAAATCTAACGCGCCTGACTTTGAACAGACAGCCGGCCATGAAGCCTCTCCCCGATGTTCTACCGCTGCCCATTGATACGCCCCGAACACGTACGGTTTCTTGGCAAGAATTTTTCTTGTTCGTTCCCTGCCAAGAAACCAGGCATTTGCATCCCGGTCTTTGTCTCTCAGCCTTACA
>CAVJLN010000173.1:983-2056 GCA_963650485.1 Bacteroidaceae bacterium | reverse complement strand
GCCTTACATCTCCGCAAGAATTAAAATTCCAATCCCTCGTTGTTCCGGTGGCGCCGCATTCCGATGCGAAAATCATCTTTTCTGGATATTTCGCATGTAATTCGTCATACTTGTTTAAGTTATAATTGATTCCAATAGCATCTAAATACTCATAAACAGTAGAATCTCCCGGCGCATCCACCGCACAGACTACCATACGGGTATCATCCAATTTGCGCACTACATCCATCATATGTTTACAAATACGAATTCCCGATTCACTCGAAAACTTTGGTTCCTCATTTCCCATAGACCAGAAGCAAACGGACGGCCTGTTACGATCACGTTTTACAAGCATTTCCAGTTGTTCAATTCCTTCGTCGGTAGCTTCAAACCATCTGGTTTCCGCCATCACGACAAATCCCATTTCGTCTAATGCATCCATCGTTGCCTCAGCATGCGGATAATGGCTGCAACGGAACCCATTCGCGCCCATTTCTTTCATAAGAGCAATTTTATATTTTTGGATATTGTCCGGCACTGCTTTTCCGGTAAGTCCGAAATCTGCATGTGCACATAAACCATTGATGAAAATTTTCTTTCCATTTAATGAAAATCCATTTTTCGCATCAAACTCATAATAACGAAAACCAAATTTCACCTCATAACAATCAATTTCTTCTTCCCCTATAAAGATGCGTGTTCGTGCTTTATATTGATGTGGATCTTCGATGCTCCACAAATGTGGATTTTCTATTTCTTTATTTAGAACCACAACATTTTTTTCACGATATGGCAAATTGGTTTCTGCACGCATAGACAACACTACTTCATCATCATTGATAATATCTGTTAACACCGTGACCTGTTTATCCTCATAATTGTCATTTCTCAGTGTATTCTCAACTGTCAGTTTCCAGCCATTGTCAGTTCTTTTCGGCTTGACATAAACACCGTACAGATCAACAGAAACCTGCTCAGTTTTCACCAGCCAGACATGACGATAAATGCCTGCGCCTTGATACCACCAGCCTTCAAAATTACTTTTGCCATCAACATATACAGCCAGAATGTTTTCCTTATCAATCTCCACA
>CAVJLN010000173.1:0-973 GCA_963650485.1 Bacteroidaceae bacterium | reverse complement strand
ATCTACTTCAAAGCTGCTATAGCCACAGAAATTATGTTTCATAAGACAACCATTCAGATAGATTGTCGAATTCGTTGCTATTCCTTCAAAATACAGGCAAATTCTTTTTTCTTGATCCTCTTCCGTTAAAGAAAACGTCTTACGATACCATGCATTTTCATACTCAAAATATCCTAAAGCATTATTATTTTCTTTCTTTGGTTCTTGCCCGATAATATAGTCATGCGGCAAATTAACCTTCACCCATGTTTCCGGATTCAGTTCATGTTCTCTGCTATAATCGTCCTCCACAGCTATGTATGTCTTACTTGCAGGTCCAAAACGAAAACGTTCTGTTTTTGCCTGTGTATAAATCGGCCCTTTTTGCGTTGGAATCTTATATTCCACATCTCCGAAATGAAACAACCAATCTGTATCAAATAATATCTTCTCTCTCATGTTTTTCCTCCACATGGCTATATTTTAAATTCTCTAATAATCTTTTATGCTCCATGTTCAATCCTTTCTTCCAACAATATCTCATGTGCGTTCTTGCAAATTTCAATCAAAAATGAACCTGGATGAATTACCCATTTGCCCTGCTCAATCGAATAGTATGAAAATACTTCTTTTCCAAGTGCCAGTTTCACTTCTGTTTTATTATGTGCTTTGATAAACACTTTGCCAAATGCCTTCAACTCACGAATCGGTCTATTAACTACCGGATTTAACTCACTTACGTAAATCTGTACAACCTCTTTTCCATCCACATCACTCATATTCTCGATTTGAAATTGAATTTCCACTTCACTTTCTTTTGCATTTACCTTTAAATCCGAATACTCAAATTCAGAATAACTGAGTCCATAACCAAATGGATATAATACATCAACGCCTTTTGTCTCAAAATATCGATATCCTACATTCAGTTTTTCTTCATAAACCATAATTGCTTCACTACGGGTTGTATGTTCTGATGGAATGTCATCAACTG
>CAVJLN010000172.1:0-3141 GCA_963650485.1 Bacteroidaceae bacterium | reverse complement strand
CTTACGCTGTTCCCAAACAAATGCCAGATTTTCTGCAATTCCCATTAAAATACGCTGGTGAAGAGTAATGAGGCGGTCAAGACCAGTGAAATAAGCTCCGATTTTTTCCTGTTCACTCTTTTCTGTTGGAATCTCAATATCAATTCCATTTAGATCTGCATATGAGACAAAAGGCTGCCCACTACCAGCACAGATTCTATAAATCTGTTTTTGAGATAATATATAATAACCAAATTTTGAATCCAATGAATCGTCTAAAGGCCTAGCAATAGTGCCATTATAAGTAACAAAATGCTTTCCCGATGCCCATACAACATAACCAGCATAGGCACCCATATGTCCTATTACAGCAGAATTTTCAGCGTTATATTTCGTATATCCACCAATAATTCCATTTGCACCATAAATAGGATATTCACCACCATTATCGGGATTATTATTAAACTCCCCATATTGAAAATTGTACACATCTCCCAACTTACGCTGTTCCCAAACAGAATCGCAGAATTAGGACAACTACAGCATTTTTCGTGATTTTTATCTCTACTCGCAGTTATTATTTTTTCTTATAACAAAATCCAAACAACTTATTTGCGTTTTGAGCTTCTACTGCAATTCATCATGAGCCTTCTACTGATAATTCCAATTTTTGCATTTAGGGAACCGGATTTACAAAATCAAATTTTGTGCATCCGATTTCCTTTTTTCTTAAACAAACATATTTTGTAGCATATATTTCTTAATATTTTGTAATTCATCGCACTTTCGCTGGTGAAGGGTGATGAGGTTGTCGAGGGAGGAAAAATACTTGCCAATTTTCTGCTGTTCTCCCATCGTTGTGGGCATCATCAATTCCATATTTGCCATCTGTTTTCCAGATACCTCAACAAATGTAGAACCTGCTCCCACTGTTTCGCCATATCTTTTCAGTTCTTCAGATCTTGTAAAATTAAATACGAATCTAATTTATCTTTATTAGGAACGATTGATTGAAAACCCTGATTGGTACAGCCTTCTTTCAGCAAAATAGCGGTTTTTCCAATACCTGCACGTGATGTAAAAAGAACAGTTCCAACAGGAAGCATCTTTGCGGAACTCTTATTTAAACCTTCCGCTGTTATTTTCCGTTGACTTGATTTTAAATAAATCTGTTCACCGATTTCTGCTGGAGCATACCAGTCAATGTCTCCATCCCAATATGAATCCACGCTGGTACTTGGCGTTCCACCACCGACTATTTCAGCCAGTTTCCCCAACTTACGCTGTTCCCAATCTTCAGTAAATCCAGAAAATCTGATTTCTGGAACTGACTGACCCTTTTGTGGAAACATCTTTTGAAGCATGTATTTCTTCAAAGTTTTCGTCTCTTCGCACTTTCGCTGGTGAAGGGTGATGAGGTGGTCGAGAGAATGAAAATATGCTCCTATCTTAACCTGCTCTTCATGTGTAGGAAATGCTACTGGGATAATAGAAAGTGTAGGAAATTGCACTCTTTGCTTTTCTATTAGAGAACCAGTCGCATATGTTCGATACAAGAGCATTGCCTGTGGGCTTTTTAACCAAGTATTGATGTAATACGCATCATAATTATCTTTTGCAACCATCGTGGTGTAATAGCCCGAAACTGCAACACTTTTCGCCATTCCATTATATCCAACAGCTCCCAATGTCATATTCATCGGATTGTATACAATGTCACCAGGACGAACTTCTTTAAAATTATCGTCCTTTTTTACGAGAAATTCTCTGTTATATCTATCAGACTTCCTTGTTAATCCATCTTCAACAGTTAGGCTCCAAAGTTCTATATCGTCTTCTTTCGGATTAACAAAATTTGATGTCTGTTCAAATACATCCCCCAACTTACGCTGTTCCCAATCTTCTGTGTATCCTTTGAATCTTATTTTTGGTTTTCCCATACTCACTAGCCCTCCATTTTCTCAATCAGATTGTTTAATGAAGTTGCAATATTCTCATCTGATGATGTCAGGTCTTTCAGAAGGGTTAAAAATTCTGCCTGTGTCTTTTCTATTTCATCATCCGTGCTTGTAATACTTGTCAGAAGATCATCCAGATCAATCTCTTCTTCTTTTTCAAAATTATCTACATAACGTGGAATATTGAGATTAAAATCATTCTTCTCAATATCCTCAAAGCTAGCAAGGTAAGATTCCTTTTCAACTGTCTGCCTGTTATTGTAAAGTTCCATAACAGAATCGATATGCTCATCTGTCATGGCATTCTGTTTTTTGCCCTTTTCAAATTTCTGTGAAGCGTCAATAAACAGTACATCCCTACCATCTCTGTGCTTCTTTAATACCACAATACAAGTCGGAATGGATGTATTATAAAACAGATTTGCAGGCAGACCGATTACAGCATAAATATTTCCCGAACGAAGAAGTTTTTCTCTGATTTTTCCTTCTGCCGCACCACGGAAAAGTACTCCGTGAGGTAATACGATTGCCATAGTTCCATTGCTTTTCAGATGATAAAGTCCATGAAGCAGAAATGCATAATCTGCTTTTGACTTTGGTGCCAGAACACCATAATCACTGAATCTTTCATCCTGTAAAAATCCTGCTGCCGCAGACCAATTTGCGGAATATGGAGGGTTCATAAGAACCATGTTAAAATCCGTTTCTTCTCCTGTAGGCCAGTCTCCATCCAGTGTATCACCATTACGGAGCGTCTGATTTTCCGGAACAATTCCATGCAGAAACATATTCATACGAGCCAGATTGTATGTGGATGTGTTTAATTCCTGTCCATAGTATTTGATATAGTTTGGTTCTGCTGCATACTTTTTTGCATTCAAAAGCAGTGATCCAGAACCCATACATGGATCGTATACAGACAAGCCTTTTTTATCTTCCTGTCCGGCAATGGCAATCTTGGTTAATATCTTTGATACCGCCTGAGGTGTGTAAAATTCTCCAGCTTTTTTTCCTGTCTCCGATGCAAACTGTCCAATCAGATATTCATATGCATTTCCTAAAATCTCAGCATCTGAATTAAGCAGATCTGCTTTGTCTATCTCCTTTACCAGATTAGAAATGGTATCGCTCTGCTTCTGATCTCCAGTACCAAGGCGGTTAGAATACAGATCAATGTCTGTAAACAAATCCGCAAACAGTGGAT
>CAVJLN010000171.1:0-3189 GCA_963650485.1 Bacteroidaceae bacterium | reverse complement strand
CTACCGGGCGGATTCGGGACTTTCACCCGTTAGAAACGTGCGCCGCCAGGCGCACTCCATAATGGGGTGGTTGATCATATGATCAACCACCCCATTTTTACATATTTTCAATGGCACTTTCCATCTGATCGATCAAGTAATCATCAAAACATTCATAATCTTCTTTAATATATCCACTAAAATCCCATGAAACAATCTTTTCTGTATTGCAATCTATACAATTCAACCATTCATCCACATTTTCTATCACGACTAGATTTGCCGGCAAATCTTCCTCTCGATAATCCATCGTCATGTCAGCAAAAATGAATCTTCCCGTTTTACCAATCCCTAAGGTTTCAATACCACCAATTCCCCCATGTCCGAATAATTTCAAAAACGAAATATATTGTTCCGGAAGCTTTACATTAAGTATGCGCTCAGCATCACTTATCATCTCATCCGTAACCACTGCATGCGTGAAATCTCCGGGCTGTTCATATTCTTTTATCATATTGAGAATGTGATCATTCATTATTTTTTTCCTCCTAAATATTGCTGGGCTCTCCATTTCCAATACGCTCTCTTGAAATTCCTATATTGACTATCCAAGGTCTTGTCATTTCTGAAGCTCTCTCCATTTTCTCGTAAACCATGAAGTATTCGTTTGTATTCCTGATGAGTTGTTCAGGTTCAAGTCAAAGCACTCAAGCAGTAAATTATGCACACTTTATTTTCCAGATAAGAGTCATGCAATAGTTCCATATGATATTGATTTTTTGAATTTTATATAGTAAGGTAAAAGCGTTCAGGTTCGAGTCAAAGTGCTCGGGCAGCACCGTATTGTAGTTCCAGCTACATATGGTGCTTTTTCTTTTACCTTCTTGCATACTTTCAATTTAATTCCCCCTTTCATTTTCTGCATTAAAGGCATTCAAACTTAATTATTGCGAATTGTCATTCAACGACTCTATTGCATCTATGATCTTTGGCACGTCAGTCCGTGGGTTACACTTTTCTGACGGCCAATCATACTTCAGCTCCTCAAAATATTTTTCAAGCTTCTTTGCATTTCTGCAGGCATTCTGTAATGATTCTTTAATAACAGGGCTAACCTCTGTATTCTTCTCATAATCAGGGATAAAATTCCTCAAATCTCTGACAACTTCGGCGCTATTATGGTATTCTTTGGTCGAATATCTGAAATGAAGTAGGAACCAAACTTCAAAGCAAGGATTTGACACCACAAATTTTGATATGTTGTCTTGTGCAGATAACCGTTTGATCAATTTTGCTTTTTCTGCATCGCAATCCAGATCCAATACAATAAAGGCCAGATCACCTTTTTCTTCATCCATATCATTTTCTCTCCAGAATTTCTCGATTCTCTCCTTCAACCCAACCGGATCCGTTATATGTCCAGGAATCAAGACTTTTATATTGTATTCCGAGTTCTTATTTTGAAGAGATCTGAAATACTGTGACTCGGTCACATTCTTTCCTTCTGCTATTATCAGAATTATCGGTTTTTGTCTGCGACTACCGCTCTTCTTTTTATGAGTGTTAAAAGATCTTCTTCCCATCAAATAATCTCCTCCGTATGAAGAAACGGTATTGCTCCATATCTTCCCAATAAATATCCCTTCTCGATATTATCATCCTTTCTCACAGCAAATTCATCCAGCGAATACAGATCTGTCACACCTGTTTCTGCATCTTTTTCTGTAAAATACACTTCATCTCTACGGAATGTATCCAACGAAAGCAATGTTGTCTCATGGGTTGTAAAAACCAACTGTGCTCCGTTTTTATTGATTTCTTCATTGCGAAATAAATTTATCAGAAACTTTACGATAAATGGATGCAAGCTATTATCAATTTCATCGATAACCAGCACTTTTCCCTCATCGAAAGTCTGTCTTAAAAGAGGTGCCAAAAAGAATAATGCCTGCGTTCCCAAAGATTCTTCATTCAGACCAAGTGTATACGTCTTTTCTCCCTCTCCTTCTTTCTTTACAGTATGTCCGGCAGCAATCTTAATTTCATATTGTTCCTGGGGTTGAATCAACTGTCCACCGATCATAATGCCGCCTAAAATCGGCATTGCCTGAGGGGTTTTAACCTTCTCCGATTTTACGTGTATATCGCTAATGTTAATGTCTGCTTGTTTCAATATTTTTTTTGTAAAAGCTACATTTTTCTCTTCATCCGTGCGGTACATGTTCAGAGCTATATTCGGAATGTTGTCATCATTTGTATATGCATCTATTCCTTCTGCTAGCCACTTATAAGGGATCATTGTGCTTTCAACATTCCACGCTGTAGCAGTAGCCAAAAATAGCTTATTTTCGGTATTCATCCGAACCAAAGGTTCTAAAAATTTTTTTTCGGAGCGTGAAAATTTATAGCCTTCCTCTGTACGTTCAAAGATCATGCTTGGCTTTGAACTCTTGTAGCAATATAAATACTCCTCATGAATTTTTATGGTATCTGCAGAATAACCATAAATATATTTCAGACCATTCTCTGCTACAAATGTAAATTCAAAATGAGTTGGTTTATTGACACTCTCCTCATCAAATTTGAATGGCATTACAGGAATTCTATCGTTAACCTGTCTGATATTAGATGCCCGCAGAATGATCAGAGCCATCGTCATGGCTTTGTATACGCCAGTCTTTCCTGATGCATTAGCACCATAAATAGCAACCAGTTTATTTGCCTTATATTTTCCCTTGCTTACTATATTTTCTTCGTGCTCCTTATCCACCGATGGTTCCAAACTCAGGACAACTTCATCGCGAATAGATGCAAAATTTTCAACCAGAAACTGAAGCAACATGTCTATTTCCTCCTTCTTCACGTCTATACTATCACAGCTCATTTTTGTGTTCAACATTATTTTTACGTTTTTTGTTAATTTCTCACAAATTCCCCTTTTATTTTGTTTTGCCATAGCATTTTTATTAGTTTCTATCCTTTTGAGACTGATTTTACAATCTAAGTTCCGGTTTGGAAAAGAAAATCCCTGCTCGATACATTGTTTGCAAAGGTAAATTCCAGATGTTGGAGAAGGCGGGCCAAATTTCTCTGGAACAGGTTGGCTGAAGCTGATTGCAAATATTCCGTATTCTTACCTCATATAACAGAATGAGATCGAGTAGGAGGCGGTGACTAACCGCCGTCCTCTCACAGCACCGTACGTACCGT
>CAVJLN010000170.1:0-3222 GCA_963650485.1 Bacteroidaceae bacterium | reverse complement strand
GCTTTGCTGTTTCCAATAGCCGCGAAGAAGTGCGTAATGCAGCCAAAGAACTCTGTCCACCTTACTGGGAAAATGGTGTCCTACAGGTGTTGAGGCGGTTTCTGTAGATCTCTATCATTTATCTTTCCAAAGCGCCCTGTATAAAACAGGAGTGACCCCGAAAGGTCACTCCTACAGATATATAAATTGTTTTGTCAGAACAATTCTACCCGTTCCAACTGCAGATTAATCTGGTTCTCCAGATCGCTTTCCTAAGTGCATTTCTTTTCTAACTACTTCAGTGCTTCATAATCTGCATCCGTGTAGTCCTTCGTCACATCCCAATTAGGAAATTCCAGTGAACTATAATCCATTCCAACTGCCTCTGAAGCACGCTTCCACTCTGTAGTTGTATCGTTTGCCAGTGTTTTTAATGCACTTCCATAATCGGTAATGCTCTGGGAAATAATACCCTGCACAATTGCTCCCAGGCTTGGTTGTACGTCCTTTACTTCTGCATAAAAATCATTTGCTTTCTCATCCCTCTTTACTAAAGTAGGAACTACTCTGGATGTTTCCTCTGCAATTGTATAGTATTGCTTCATATGCTCATTGGTCATGTATTTTTCATTGATTTCCGGAATACACGACACAAAGCTGCCACTTTCCACATTGCTCTGCTGATATCCATACTGTTCGTCATATAATGCCATCAAATATTCGGCTGCTTCCTTCGGATGCTTGGACTGCTTATAGATACCCATCCATGGAGATAATTCCCCCGCTTGAACATAAGTGTTTGTTACATCATCCGGAACCGGAACTGCCATAACTCCATAATCCAGATCTGGATAATTTGCATCCCATTGTGATACGCACCACATTCCCTGACAGAGGAACGCAGCCTGTCCCTGTGCAAATAATTCTCTTGCCTCTGGAGCACTTATATTAATAGTATCCGGATGAATACTTCCATCATCTACCAATCCTTTAATAAAGCCAAGTGCGTCATTCATTTCCTTGCTGTTATAAGGTGCAACTCCATTATCTGTCAACACTTTCTGCGTTGCGGCTACCTTACCACCAGCTGCTGCAGCCAAGGATCTCGCCATTACATCCATACGGTTCATCTGTTTTCCACCATCAATCAGACCGTACACATTGCCATTCCCCATCTCCGTAACTTTTCTACAAGCCTCTCTAAATTCTGAATAAGTCTTTGGGATCTCCGTAACACCAGCCTGCTCCAAAATATCTTTATTATAGAAGAATAAGCATTGAATTATTGGCATTTGCTCAGTAACTGTATACCAGTCATCTCCAATATCTGTAACACCCTCTGCAAAAGCTGCAGGATCAAACTTATCTCTGAAATCATCTGTTACATATTCATTAATAGGCTGAAACCATCCTTCTTCTACTGCTGTATTCAGGGTAAGCCCTACCGGAATAGGGAACAGATCCGGACCTTCACCGGATTTAATCATTGTAACAATAGTATTCTTAAACTGATCTACTGTAAGCATTGTATATTCAATTTTAATATTAGGATGTGCCTCCTCGAACTTCTTGTGGAACTCTTCCCTTTGTGTTGCAGATCCATCACTCCAGTCCACAACACGAAGCGTTATCTGCCCATCTGTTTCCTCTTCCACAGCAGATGCTACGCTTGCATTTTCAATAGTCTCGTTTGCATTCTCATTTCCGGTTGACGGCATTGCGCCACATCCGGCTAATGTTGTCACTACCATTACGGCAGCCAGCAATATTGCTTCGATTTTTTTTAATTTCATTCTTTTTCTCCTCTCTGGGTATGAATATTTGATCTTATCAGCTCTTAACAGCTCCAGCAATTCCTTCCACAAAATGCTTTTGCATAAAAATGAATAATATGATAACCGGTATGACCGCAATGGATCCTCCTGCGGCAATTCCTGTCCAGTCTACAGTATTCTCTCCTTTGAAAGCATATAAACCAACTGCCAGTGTTCTGGATGATGGATTATTCAGTGTCAAAACCAACGGAAGCATAAATGCATTCCATGCCCAAATAGTTTCCATAATAACAACTGTTGTTGCAACAGGCTTACACAGCCTCATCATAATATAAAAAAATGTCTGAAAATAATTGCATCCATCTATTTTGGATGCCTCCTCCAGTTCATTTGGCACAGACTGAAAAAAGCTGGTAAACAATAATAAAAAGATAACATGCGCTCCGCCTGCCTGAGACAAAATCAAACCCAGTCTGGTTCCCACCAAATTCATTCCCTTGACTACTTCATAGGTCGGAATAATTGTGCTTACAAGAGGAATTGCAATGCTTCCCAGAAATACTGCCATACAAAAATTTCTTCCTTTAAATTTATAACGTCCCATTGCATATCCAGCCATCATTGTCATAATTAAAACTATAATAACCGAAAATACGGTTACGATAATCGTATTGACAAAGTAGGTTCCAAAATCAGCTTTTTGCCATATGCGAATAAAATTATCAATCGTAGGCATCTTAGGAATCAAACCAAGACGATTTTTGAAGAATTCATTCTGACCCTTAAATGAAGCAGAAATCATCCACAAAAATGGGTATATCCATAAGAAACCAACACCAAACAATAAAGCATGCTTAATTATTGATTTTACAATATGAATTCTTTTTTCTTTACTCATTTACTTCACCTCCCTTCTTAAAGTACCTTTTTTTGCAGATGACCCTTAATAACGTTCAAAATCAATCCGATTAAAATAACTGTGCCTCCAAAAAACAGAGCTGCTGCACTGGCATAACCAAGCCTGGGCATTCCAATCTCACTGGAAAACGCTGTTCTGTACACATAGGTTGCAATTACATCAGTTGCATAATAAGGACCTCCCTCTGTCATGGTCTTTACAATATCAAATACTTTCAATGAATTAATAGCACACAGAATTGCGATGATTCCTCCCGTTGGTGCAATCAGAGGCAATACAATATTGAAAAATGTCTGTCTTCTGTTTGCACCGTCAATTGTGGCTGCTTCATATACATCTTTGGAAACTCCCTGCAATCCTGCCAACCAATAAATCATGTAAGTTCCACAGTCTTTCCAAAGAGAAATAACCACTAACGTGGCCAATGCATACTTTGCATTTCCCAAGAAGTTTATTGGATTCTTCAAAATATGAAAGGTAATCAGAAGATGATTTACAGGCCCCTGTACTCCCAAAATAAATATCATAATAATTCCCACTACAGAGGCT
>CAVJLN010000169.1:0-3231 GCA_963650485.1 Bacteroidaceae bacterium | reverse complement strand
GTTGGTGTTCACGCCGGTGACAAGCTTCTCTTCTACGCTTGTAAGCTCCACCCAGCTTTCATCAAAATGATTGGCGTGGGTGTTCACATCATCTTCTGTCTGTTTAAGCCAGAACAGATCATCGTCAGAAGTCTCATTCTTGCTGCCGTCATCTCCGATCAGTGAGATATTCTCCACCGGTGTTGTGATCTTTAAAAAGACGATGGCATCATTTGCTCCCGTATTTGTGATCTGCGGATCCTTACTCGCTTCCTTGTACGGCTGTATATTGTCAATCAAAAGTCCTCGAAATTGTCATGAAAATTCCCTGTTTTTGGAAAGGGAATTCCCTAAAAATGTCAGGACGCGATTTCCTCCGTTTGCGGTGCCGTCTGTTTCATTAGCGCATGCTCCATTCGATAGCTCCGTCCTTGGAACATGATCAGATGCCCGTGATGGGCAAGCCTGTCTATCATGGCTGCAGCCATCTGCTCATCTGTAAAGATTCCTCCCCATTTCGAGAACTCCAGATTTGTTGTCAATATCAGACTCCGGCTCTCATAGCTGTCAGATATTACCTGAAATAGCAGCTCTGAACCATCCCGATCTACCGGAACATATCCCCATTCGTCCAGAATCAGAAGATCCTGTTGGTTCAGTATCGTCCTCAGCCGTTCAAGAGTCCCGTTCTTTCTGGCCTCGGCCAGCTTCAGTACCAGTTCAGTAACGGTATAGAAGCGCACCTTATAGCCCTTGCTACAGGCGATGACTCCGGCTGCGATGGCCATATGTGTCTTTCCTACACCAACAGGGCCGTACAGTACCAGGTTCTGCTTGTTCTCTACGAACGAAACCTCCATGAGATTCTCCCGGCTCAGTGCAGGTGGCATCTGAACCGGATTAAACTCATATCCATCAAATGTCTTGTATACCGGAAATCTTGCCCGTTTGATGAGACGTTGGATATGGTTGGCATCACGTTTTTCAATCTCCAGTTTAAGAGCATCTCTCAGATATTCGATCTGTTTCGGTGTCCCTTCTGCCTGACAAAGTTCAGGGATTGCAGTGGTGAAGAACAGCTTTTTGCAATAACCGGAGATTTCTTCCTCCAACATCCCCTGTTCTTTGGCACTCATCATGATGCCTCACCTCCCTTCCGGTTTGCCAGGAATACTTCATCATAAACAGATAGTGATGGTCCCGGCTCCGGCGGCGTATTGAGTCCGTAACCATTAATTCTCTGTGCGATGATCGTGGCATCGGATGCATTAATACCGCCACTTTTCAAGGCCATTTCCATTGCCTCAATCGATGTCTGATATCCATACATATCATTCAGCCTACTCAGCAGGCGAAGTTTATCCTTTAGTTCCTGTTTTTCAAGACCGTCCAGATACTCAACAAGAGGGTCCGGCATGTCGTTTCTTACGCCACTGTTACTCCAAGAGCCTACATTTCTGAACAACACCTCAAGTGTAGTACTGTAATCCGATACATCTGTTCGTTCGCTGCCATACTGGCGCCTGTGCCGCACCACCAGATGACCATTTTTATCCAGAACTTCTATAAAGTGAGCACGGACACCGATCATGACTTTTTCTCCGTGATACTCCGGCCTTGTCGAATAGTAGTGCTTTCCATCAATGCAGACCTTTCCATAGCCATCCGCCTTGAAATAGTCATATCTGCACACATTGAACGGCTTGGAAGGAAGTTCGACAAAGCTTTTCTGGTCCTCAATAAACAATTCGCCGATTAAGATTCCCTTCTTGTAATGAAGCTCTGCAGCTTTCTTCTCATGCATTTGGAGGAGTTCCCTGTTGTATTCGAGGATGTCATGATAGTGAGGAACCGGAACGAACAGGTTTCGTCTCACTGCGCCCACCTTATTCTCCACATTTCCCTTCTCCCATCCTGATTCCGGATTGCAGAAGCGGGCCCGGAAGCGATAATGCGCACGAAAGCGCTTGAACAGATCGGTTTCTGTCACCTTATCATGAACCCTGTGACCGACTCCGGTCGCATTGTCAAAGATCAGAACCGGCGGTACGCCGCCTATATACTCGAAAATATCCTTAAGTCCCTGGCATACGCATTCGGCAGTTTCACCTCCGAATAACTGAACAAATGAATCGTTGCTGTAGGGGAAGGAGACAACCAGATACTTGCGTCGCAGGCACTGACCATTCTCGTAAAAATCACCTTCTCCAAAGTCTACCTGAGCGTATCCGGGGTTCCATACGAGCTCTTGTGTGGCTCGTCCCTGAGAGTTACGGTTCTGCTTTTTCATATATCGTTGGACGGTCTCGTAGCTTCCTGTAAATCCCTTTTCCTGTCTCAGTCGTTCATAAACTCGTCTTGCTGTGTGCCTCTGTTTGTTCCAGTGCTTCTGATCCTCTTTCAGCCAATCACCAATCAGATCCTTGTATGGATCGAGAATTGATGCTTTCGCTGCCATAGTGGGTGCCTCCTCTGAAAAATCCTCCTTGTTCAGATATTTTCGGATTGTTTTGGGATCAAAGCCTGTTTTCCTGGCAATTTCTCCAATTTTGCAACCTCTACTATGCAAATCTATGATATCATTGATATCGGACATGTTGAGCATTTCCTTTCCTCCCTTATCTGTTGGTCGTGCTTCAGATAAAGGATATGTGTAAGAGGTGAATGTTTCAATGTGTCCTTTCCATTTCCAGGGAATTCCCTTTCCAAAAACAGGGAATTTTGATTCCATTTTTCGGTACTTTTAGATTACAACATACATACGGCGTAAGCCTGGTATTATCATCCGGCACGCCGTCCCCGTCTGAATCGGCAGCAGGATAGCCCGGCTCGCCCATCTGAATCTTCACCTGGCCTACTGTAAAGGTATTGTTTTTTCCATCCGCATAAGATAGGTAAGCCAAAGCGCCGCCGGTTATGCCGATGGCAACGCACCCACATGCGATGACCGTCGTCAGCATCCAGCTTTTTTGCTTTCTCTTCACATCGCTCCTCCTTTTTTTATTTATTTTCCGGCTGCTTTCCGGTTTCCATAAGGACAGCCTGTATAAGAAGCCTGGTACTTGTTCCGGCATTACCGTAACAGGTGGATAGCGTGATCATATCCTCGCCCAGGGCTTCTTCCAGCGCATTGGGTTCACAGATCGACTGTCCCGCCGGTCTCTCCTTCAAAGGTTTTTTTCAGATAGGTACTGTTATCGGAAGTCTGCACCACAGGATGATCGATCTCTCCGTTCTTAAAGTAGATCCAGG
>CAVJLN010000168.1:0-3249 GCA_963650485.1 Bacteroidaceae bacterium | reverse complement strand
GGCATGAACTGCGGACTTGGTCCGAAGCAGATGAAGCCGATTTTTGAAAAGATGGCGAAGCTTTCTTCCCTGCCTTTAGTGATTACGCCGAATGCCGGGCTTCCGAGAACGGAAAATGGTAAGACGGTATATGATGTCAATCCGGAGGAATTTGCAGCTGATGTGGAAGAGATTATCCGCATGGGCGCATGGATGGCAGGTGGATGCTGCGGTACGACCCCGGCACACATTAAGGCATTGACGGACCGGTGTAAGGACATCGTACCAAAGCCCCTTGTAGAAAAGGACGAAACGATAGTCACCTCTTATTCGATGGCAGTGGAGCTTGGCAAGAAGCCGATGATTATCGGAGAACGGATCAATCCGACCGGAAAGTCAAAGTTTAAGCAGGCCCTCCGAGATCAGAATATGGAGTACATTCTGGAAGAGGGTGTGAAGCAGGCGGATTCCGGAGCGCATATTCTGGATGTAAATGTGGGGCTTCCGGAAATTGATGAAGTGTCCATGATGAAGCGCACTGTTTATGAATTGCAGAGTATCCTGCCGCTTCCGTTACAGATTGATACCACGAACGTGGAAGCCATGGAACAGGCTCTGCGGATCTATAATGGAAAGCCGATGGTGAACTCTGTAAACGGAAAAGAAGAAGTGATGCGGGCCATTTTCCCTCTGGTGCAGAAGTATGGTGGAACTGTTGTCGGACTGACTCTGGATGAGGACGGCATTCCCAATACCTCCGAAGGAAGACTTGCCATCGCAGAGAAGATTTACCGTACGGCCGAAGAGTACGGAATTAAGCGGAAGGACGTTGTTATTGATGCCCTTACCATGACGATGAGTACGGATGATTCTTCTGCCAAAACAACGCTGGATACGGTACGCAGCATTAAGGCACAGGGAGGCAGAACCGTCCTTGGTGTTTCGAATATTTCCTTCGGACTGCCACAGCGTGAAATTATCAATGCCGCCTTTTTCTCGATGGCGATGGATGCCGGACTGTCTGCCGGAATCATTAATCCGAATGCGGCTCTGATGCGTCAGGCATATGATACCTATTGTGTTCTTGGCGGCTTCGACAGCCAGTGCAGGGACTATATTGAGAAATATGCGGCCATGCAGATTAAGGTTGTAAGTGATGTGGCAGTTGGTGCAGGTACAGGTGTTGCGGCAGGATCTCCGGCAGTGGCAGCGAAAGGCGCAATCAGCTTAAAGGACTGCATCGTCAAGGGCTTGAAGGAGCCGGCGTTCCGGGCAACGCAGGAGCTGCTTGCGGATGACGGAACCGGTAAGCCGAAGAAGGGAACCATGGAAATCATCAATGAAGATCTGGTTCCGGCACTTGACCTTGTCGGACAGGGCTTTGAAAAGGGAACGATGTTCCTGCCGCAGCTATTAATGAGTGCGGAGGCAGCAAAAGCCGGATTCGAAGCCATTAAAGAATATGTTGCAAGCCAGGGTGTCGCACAGGAGAAGAAGGGAACGATCGTCATTGCAACCGTGAAGGGTGATATCCATGATATCGGAAAGAACATTGTAAAGGTTCTGCTTGAAAACTACGGCTACGATGTCATTGATCTTGGAAAGGATGTTCCACCGGAAGCAGTCGTACAGGCAGTGAAAGAAAGTCATGCACCTCTTGTCGGATTAAGTGCATTAATGACCACAACCGTAGAGAGCATGGAAGAAACGATCAAACAGCTTCGCAGGGAAGTACCGGAATGCAGGGTGATGGTCGGCGGTGCGGTACTGACACAGGAATATGCGGATATGATCGGTGCCGATTTTTATGGAAAGGATGCCATGCAGTCCGTATATTATGCAGAGAGACTGTTTGCAGAAATAAACGGATGATGTCGTGCCGGGGAATAGGAGCCTAATGAGAGGTCGATAGAAGAATCAGGTGATAGACCTCATATTTAGCCAATAAGATTTAACTCCGAAAATCCCCCGGAGACATCCCGACGGCTTTCTTGAAAAGTTTTCCAAAATAACTTGGAGAACAAAAGCCCAAAGATTCTGCAATATCCTGCACGCTCATGGAGGTACTTTTTAAGAGGAGCTTTGATTTTTCCAGTTTTTGTTCTAACAAGTATTCCTTTATGGTTTTTCCGGTCTCCTGACGAAACTTTCTGGAAAAATAATATTCACTATATCCAAGTCCGGCAGCCAGAGAGCGGATATCATAAGCTTCTTCAGGGTGAAGTGTAAGCCTGTCACAGATGGATTGTATCTGCGGTGAGATAGAGGAATTTGTATATTTCAACTGATGTACGTGTTTAGTATAATCCTGCAGCATCAGGGTTCCAAGTTCACCGATGGTAGAAATGTTGAGACCCTTTTCAATCTGCCTTAAATATTTATCACTGAGAAGATATGCTGTGGAAGGGCTTAGTCCGCCGCGAATGGCGGCATGACAGCAGAGCGCAGTCAATGTAATGATGGCATTCTTTGACTGGCGTAAAAAATCATCGGAATAATCCGCAAGATATCCAATGGAAGCAAGGTGATTTAATGCTTCTTTATATTCCAGATTCCCATTTTCTACCATATCCAGAAGTTCTACAGTACAAAAATAGATCTGCTCCGGGGCAACGGGCTTGTGTGGATTTTCGGAGACAACGGGAGAATGGACAGGATTTAAGTAGACCAGATCCTGAATCGAAATCTTTTCTCCATACAGGCAGTAATGAAGCATGGAGCCATATTCATGCATGCGGACGACCGGAATCACCGGGAGTGTCTTAACAAATCCAAGGAAATTTTTTTTCATAGATACTGGAACCCCCAGATGTTCGATGCGCTGGTTGATATTCTGTTGGGAATAATCAGTGGTAAAAACTGGACCAAGCACATGAATTCTATGTAAAATATCATCTTTATATTCACATTCTGAAATCCATAACATTCCAAGAGAGTTTGTGCAGACTGCAGGTCTTGAAACCGGGGTCATGTCTGCTGTGAGTTTTTCCTTTAGAGAAGGCATTTGATTTAAGGTGTCAAGTTCATCTATGGATAAAAACAGATAGAGAGCATTAACCATATCATTACTGCAATAGATGTTTTGAAAATCACTGTTAAATGCAGAATACGAAATATTATGTGAGCAGGTAATCAGCTCGCAGAAAAAAGAAAGTCTTTCGTTTATATCTTTCATGAAAAGTTTCTCCTATCTCGATTTTAATATTGTTCATCCGGACGGTCGGTAATAAAATCTGAAAGAAGAAGATAATCGTCTTCTGACTTACATTG
>CAVJLN010000167.1:0-3255 GCA_963650485.1 Bacteroidaceae bacterium | reverse complement strand
TTTGTGTTCCAACAGTGGTTTGAGACCTATAGGAGATAGATAAGATGCATATTGCCTGTATGATAGGATCTCTGTCTAAAGGGGGATCCGAACGTGTAATGTGTAATTTGATACAGTATTTTATAGAGCATGATCAACAAATTACTTTAGTTACTCAATATAAAAGGGAGGATGAGTATCCGCTGAATGATCGGGCAAATCGGATAATATCCGATATTAATCCGGAGAAGGTTGGAAATAACCGGGTGCTTAATCTTATCCGCCGTTTTCAGAAGTTAAGAAATATCTGGAAAGCGGAGAAGCCGGATGCCATTCTGGTATTTATCGGAAAGAATAATTTCATGGCACTTTTAACGGCATGGGGGCTGCATATTCCGGTTGTAGTATCGGTGCGGGCGGATCCGAATCAGGAGTATCCGAATGGATGGATGCGTTTTATGGCACGTCACTTGTTTAAGAAAGCAGCCGGAGTGGTTCTTCAGACCAGAGAGTGTATGGAATTCTTCCCGAAGGCAGTGCAGCGAAAATCCGTGATCCTCCATAATCCTGTGAATGGGGTGTTCTTTGAGAACCCTTATGAAGGGGATCGGGAACACACGATAGTCACAGTAGGAAGAATCGATGAAAACAAGAATCAGGCGCTTCTTTTACGTGCCTTTGCAATGATCGCTGCTGATTATCCAGACTATCAGATCATTCTTTATGGAAGAGGAGATCAGGAGGAAAAATTAAAGCAGCTTGCAGAGAGCTCAGGGATTGCAGCATGCGTTACTTTTGCAGGAAATGTATCTGATGTGGCAGAGCAAATTAAAAAAGCAGGTGTTTTTGTGTTGACGTCCAATACGGAAGGAATGCCGAATGCATTGCTTGAAGCTATGGTATTGGGACTTCCGGTCATTGCAACAGATTGTCCATGTGGTGGTCCGAGAGATTTAATTGAAGATGGCGTGAATGGTGTATTAACACCTGTTGGCGATGTGAATAAAATGAAAGAGAACTTGCAATATGTATTAAATGACCTGCAAAATGCACTTCACATGGGACAAATGGCAAGGAAAACAACCGCTATTTATCGCGAGGAAATTGTTTATCGTGAGTGGATGGATTATCTGATGAGTGTAACCAGGAAAAATAAATAATCCAGTAAAGATCAATAACTGGAAGCGACTTATAAACGATCTCAAGACGAAAAACGGAGAAAAAATATGTGTGGAATCGCTGGGTTCTGTAATTTTCATGGATCTGTGAAAATGCAGGAAGAAAATTTGGAAAAAATGAAACAACGAATGCTTCATCGTGGACCGGATGCAGGAGGAAGTTATATCTCAGAAGATGGGAAGGTAGCATTGGGACACCGGAGACTGTCCATTGTGGATCTTTCTGAAGCCGGCCTTCAACCCATGAAATCCCATAGCGGTCGTTATGTTATGGTCTATAATGGGGAGATCTATAATTATAAGAAGCTTTCCCAAAAGCTTCTGGAAGAAAAGAAAGTGGGCTGGTTCCGGGGAACTTCCGATTCCGAAGTGATTCTGGAAGCGTTTGAAGCTTATGGTGTGGAAGAGACGATTGTACAATGTAAGGGAATGTTCGCCATTGCTCTTTATGATACGAAGGAACAGAAGTTATATTTGCTGCGTGACCGTATTGGGGAAAAGCCTTTGTATTATGGCTTTATGGGCGATACCTTTGTGTTTGCTTCTGATGTGGCCTGCATTGCAGCCCTGGATGGATTTCAGAATCCCATTCATAAAGATGTACTGGGCATTTACTTTATTCATGGATATATTCCGGCCCCCTATTCCATTTATGAGAATATCTATAAATTAGAACCTGGATGCATACTGGAAATTAAATCACCATTTAACAAATGCGATATTTCGACCTACTGGTCTATCAAAGAGGCAGCACAACATGGACAGGAGCATCTGTTCAAGGGAGCGTATGAAGAGGCGGTGGATGAACTGGAACGCCTGTTAAAGGCGTCCATTCAGGACCAGATGATGGCGGATGTACCGGTTGGAGCCTTTTTATCTGCCGGAATTGACAGCAGTACGGTAGTTGCCCTAATGCAGTCGTTGTATCCGGATAAAGTTAAGACGTTTACTATCGGTATGCAAGATGAAAAATATAACGAGGCTATCTATGCGAAAGAAATTGCTGAGCATCTTGGAACTGAGCATACTGAATTATATATTACGGAAGAGGATGCAAAGGGAGTTATTCCGAAGATACCATTTATCTTTGGAGAACCATTTGCAGATTCTTCCCAGATCCCGACTTATCTCGTAAGTAAGATGACCAGAGAATATGTGACGGTATCTCTTAGCGGTGATGGTGGGGATGAACTGTTTTGCGGATATAATTCATATATGTCGATTGATCGGCTATGGGATAGAATTAAGCAGGTGCCATATGGAATCCGGAAACTGGCAAGTGAACTGGTACTGCATAGCCCACTTTCCAATAAGGAAATTTACCGGGTCAAGGGAACACTCCTTGGGGCCAAGGGACCATCGGATCTTTACCGCTTATCTATGGAAAGGGAACCGTTAATTAAGGATATTACGTTATCTAAGAAAGAAATTCCATATAAATACACCGAGTATGAGCCAGGATTTTTAAAAGAAACGAACCATAATATTATGTTGATGGACATGCTGATGTATCATCCGGACGATATTCTTGTGAAGGTAGACCGGACAGCGATGGCCGTTTCACTGGAAACCCGTGTTCCAATGCTGGATAAAGATGTGGTAGAATTTGCATGGACCCTTCCGGTTGAGTTTGAACGGCAGAACGGTGTAGGAAAACGGATCTTAAGAGATGTCCTGTACCGTTATGTTCCGAAAGAAATGATGGAACGTCCTAAAAAGGGATTTTCCATTCCTATCCAGAAATGGCTGAAGGAAAAGGAGCTCCGTGAATGGGCTGAGAACCTGATGGACCGTCAGACACTGATTAGGCAGGGAATTCTCAATCCGGATGTTGTCTGGAAAATGTGGACAGACTTTATCGAAAAAGATGAATGGAGAATTCAGATCTGGTATGTTCTGATGTTCCAGGAATGGATGAGTTATGTACTTTAATTCCTATGTGTTTATCCTGTTCTTTCTTCCTCTTTCTGTGATCGGATATTTTCTGTTGCAGAAAAGAGGATACCGAAAGGCGGCAGCTATTTATATCATTGGAATGACACTGTGGTTCTGCGGATATGGAAATCCATGGAATGCAGTGATTTTTGTGTTACTTATT
>CAVJLN010000166.1:0-3334 GCA_963650485.1 Bacteroidaceae bacterium | reverse complement strand
TGATGACGAGGATTTTAGTATTTATGCCTTCTTTATCCCGGTCTATCCCGTCCCGGTCTGCCCCGACCTGTTCTCTGCACTTCCCAGCTTTTTCTATATCTGTTCCGTTGACTTTTCTATCTATTCTGTCGTTTTCCTTATCCATCCGGTCTTTTCCCTGTCTGTCTCTGCGTTCTCCATCTGCCACATCCTGCATCACATTAATCTACAGCATCTCTGCAATATTACGATCATTAGGATCATCCCTGTCAAGGCAGCATCCGGCATCACTCTCGCCGACGTTTTCTCTGCTGCGTCACCTTGCCGCCTTTAAAAGCCACCTACCTTTGATGCTCTCTCTTTAAGATGCCCCGCCGCATTCCCTCATCAGCGCACTGCTTCTCTACCGCATCCAGTTTGTTATCCAAGATGGCTAATTCCTGGGCCAGTTCCTTGATCTTCCTGGTCTGTTTGGACACAATGGAAGTAAGCGCCATACAGATCATCAGCAAAAATCCGATGCACAAAAGGAAAAGACCATTCATGGTGGAGACAATGCCGAATACGTGCAGGATCGACGTAAAGATCTCCGGAAAAAGAATCATCAATACCATGATCAGACCTGCCATCAGCCACAGCAAAGTATACCTTAATTCAATGGTCTTATTCTTGAGAAATACAAGTATCAATATAAAATAAAAAACAACTAAAATTTCCAGTGTAATCCGCAATGTGGAAGGAATCATCTTTGCCTCCGTAAATTATGATGCAGATTGGCAGTGCTAAAACAGATGGAACGATCCGTCAGATTTCATTCTGACAAATGATAAAATCAGCTTGATGACGATTCATAAGAGTAAGAGCGCTTAATGATGACAGGCAACAAGTTTTTTTAATGGCATTACCGGAGCCCGATATCCTGCTCAGATCCTAACATAACGGGTTCCACGCCCAGTACCCACCTTGCGAATCTGTCCTTCGTTTATCAGCTTCCCAAGAACAGCCTCTACCGTAGTTACGCTGACATCAGGCAGAATCTTACATATATCTGATTTTGAAATTGGCGTGAGTGAATTCATCACAGTTGCCTCGACCCTTGCCTGCTTCGTGACCTTTTTGTTTCCAAGAACAGCAAATCGTTTATCCAATTCCTTATAACACATGTATAGCGTTGTCAGGAATTCCATAATAAATGCCGAGTAATCATTCTGCCCCTCGTGCCAACCTGCGGAGGACTGCTTCAATGCATCGTAATAATTACCTTTTCGTTTATTGATCTGTTCCTCAAACGAGATGTATTTTCCGGCATCGAAGCCATTTTTATACAACAAGAGCAAGGATAGCAATCTTGATATTCTTCCATTTCCGTCACGAAATGGATGGATGCAAAGAAAATCAAGGATCACACAAGGAATCAGCAGAAGCTGATTGATGTTTGGATCATTCCTTGCCTCTTGATAAGCTAACACAAGCTGTTCCATTTCATCCGGTGTCTCCACCGCAGAAGTCGGATGGAAGCGAACACTCCTACATCCATCCTTATCCTCTTCTATGATGTTATTGTCGAATTCTTTGTACTTTCCCGCGAATGAATAACCGGCAAAGTTCATCATGATTCCATGAAGCCTGAGGATATCCGACTGTCTGAAATCCATATCCTGATAACCCGTGTGGACTTCAGCCAAGGCATCTCTATACCCAGCGATCTCCTGCTCACTATGATTCATAGGAGCACTGCTCCCATTCACAATTTCATTGATACGTTCATCGGTCGTAACAATACCCTCGATCGCATTGGAGCTCTTAACTGACTGAACCTTTGCTACTCGCTCCAATTCTGTAAACACATCGGTGAACTGATCTTTTCGATTCCATGCCATAGCACGGAGAGAATAAATATCTGTAGTAACATTCAATAATCCTGCGGGAAGCATCCCGTTGTACAGGAAAGAATAATCAAATCTACGCATAGCCCCGCCCCCTTCTGCATATTATAATACAATTTTATATGCAGAAAATCAAAATGTTTTTGCATATAGGAATCGTCTTTTTTATGCAGATGTGAAGTCTTTTCTGCATAAAAAGTATAGATATTGTATGCAGAAACCTCAATTTTCAGACCAACGTAGTCCTAAAGCCTTAATTTCCAGACCAAAGTAGCCCTAAAAGCATTTTGGTCTGGAAATTTATATTAGAGCTATTCAGTTTTGGAAATCAAGGAATAATTATTAACCTGATGACTATTCATTTCAAGAACTGTTTTAGAACAGCCATTTTCCGAAGTAGGCAGCCGTCCATTTTTTTAGTTAGAAGGTTATTTTAGTCTCACATAGAAAGTGGATTTACCGGAACCGCCACGTCTAAGTTCTCCCGCAGCAACCATTTTTCTAAGAGCCCCTTCGATGGAGCTAATACTAAGGGAAGGACATAATTCTCTGATATCCTGCTTGGTAAATTTGCCAATCTTATTAAGAGTTGCTTTTCTGACCATTTCAATGGCAGGCAGCTTTTCTTCCACAATAGTAAATCTGTCTTCAAAATCCCTGTATGCTGCGAGCACAATTCCCAGGAAGTATTTTACGAAAGGAAGAGCATCTTCGCATCCGTCATGCCATCCGTCCTGTGAACGATTGAGGGCATCATAATAAAGGTCTTTGTTTTTGGCAATCTTTGCTTCAAGGGAAATGTATTTTCCAACATAAAACCCGCATCTGTATAACAAAAGAGTAGTAAGAAGTCTGCTCATTCTGCCGTTACCATCATTAAAAGGATGAATGCAGAGGAAGTCATGGACAAAGATAGGAATAGCAATCAGCGGCTCTACTTCCATGTTTCCAATCACACGGTTATATTCTGTACAAATTCTGTCAAGAGCTTCCGGTGTTTCATATGGAGCTAACGGAGTAAAGAGCGTTTCTACATGTCCATCCGGATAGGTGGCAGATATGTAGTTTTGTGTATTCTTAGTTTTTCCTGCCATTGGATTATTCATGTGGCTGTACATAATCTTGTGAAGCTGTAAGATATAGTTCTGTGACAGAGGGATAGCATCAAAGCTTTCATGGATGATGTTAAGTACATCACGGTAGCCTGCTATTTCCTGCTCATCACGGTTCTTTGGTGTTGTTTTTTCTTCTACAAGCTGCTTGATTCGTGTACTGGTGGTTACAATACCTTCGATGGCATTGGAAGCCTCGGTACTTTGAATCTTTGCAATCTCCACAAGCTTTTCAAGTTCTTCCGGTCTTTGTTTCAAATACATTTCCTGTTTGCCAGCTTCTTTGTAGATGGCAGCGATATATCCCAAAATATCAGAATCCCATTTTTGTTCTTTTAAATTTGAGTAATTGAATGG
>CAVJLN010000165.1:0-3422 GCA_963650485.1 Bacteroidaceae bacterium | reverse complement strand
CCAGCTTTTGTTGTAAAGGCAATCGCACAGCCAATTTACCATCGGAAAGCAAGACGTACCAGCAGGCTTTCTGTGGATGAAAATTGTATTGGCTGTGGATTGTGTGCAAGAAAATGTCCGGTACAGGCAATTCAAATACAGGATGGAAAACCTGTCTGGGTGAAGGAAAAATGTGTGATGTGCTTAGGCTGCCTGCATCGATGCCCAAAGTTTGCCATACAATGTGGAAATGAGACAAGAAACCATGGGCAGTATACCAATCCGAATGTAAAAATCTGAAGGAGTGATAAGATGAGCATAGCAGTTATAACAGGAGCATCCTCTGGACTGGGAGTGAAGTTTCTGGATGCAATGATAAGAAAATATCCTGCATGGCCTTTTCTTCTTCACGGATTTCCGGATGCTCCTCAAGCTCCTGCTAAATGAACATCAACAGGAAGCTGACAAGTAACAGCAGGCAGGACGCCCATATGGTACGCAGTCCCCAGAGTGCGATGAAGCGGCTGCCGATCCCGGCACCGAGAGCGAACAGGAGGATGACGCCGAAATAATGGGAAGCCTTATACAAGGTTTCTTTGTTATGCGTCTTATGATACGCACACAGGGATTCCATGCCGCTGCGGATGTTACCGATACACATGGTGCTGGCAAAGGCAAAGCTGTTGACCTTGCGGAATGCCTGTACCTGCATGGCACAGGAAAAGGAAACCATGGCATTGGCAATCAGATTGAAGTGATCAGGTAAAAATCCGACCAGAAATAACAGTAAGATCTCTATAATGAGTACCAGCTGCCTCCAGTGAATCCGCTGCGCCTTCTGGAAGTGTTGACGGATCAGTTCTGCCGCAGCAACCCCGAGGGCGAAGAAAACAACCGGCACCAGATAGTGGAGCATGGAATGAAAATCTCCTGTAAAAATATGCTGGCTCAATAAAACAATGTTACCGGTCTGGGCGTTGGCGAAGACCTTTCCGCGGGAAATATAGGTGTAGGCATCCTGAAGCCCACCGGATATGGATAAAAACGCGGCCGTTACAAAGGCTTCGGACATTTGTTTGTGTGATTTGGGTGTTCCATGGAATCGGTTCATTTGTTATCCATCCTTTCTCTAAATGGATTTTGTCGCACGGATTGTATCACGTTTACTCTGCAGAATAAAGTGTGGAATCCGTTTTCAGAGTGAAGATATTCTTATGAAAGTCAATCAATCCTTCTTTACGCATTTTGCCAAGCTCCTTCGAAAGCGCACTCCGGTCAAGATTCAGGTAGTCTGCCATCTGCTGGCGGTCAAAGGGAACCTGAAAGGTTTTGCTTCCGTTTTTAACAGAAAGATTCGAAAAGTAGGTAAACAGCCGCTCCCGAATGGTTTTGGCACTGGTGCAGAAGATCCGGTTTGAAAGAACCAGATTTTTCTGTGCAAAAATAAGCAAAAGATTATGCATAATTTTGGAGTGCCAGGCTTTGCCAAGGTGCTGTTCGTTTAAAAGAATATCCGTATTCACAAATGCGATTTCGCTGTATTCGGAGGTGATGGCATCCACCATCATCGGTTCATGACAGAGCGCATAGGTTTCAGCAAAGGCGTGTCCTTTGGGAACATGGGAAAGAATACTCTTGTTTCCCCACAGATCAATGCTTTCGATATTGACGCTGCCACTTAAGACCATGCCGATTTCATGAACGATGTCGCCGGTCTGGAAAATCAAGGTATTTTTTTCATAAGAAGCAGTTCGAAGAAAACGCAGGGTGTTCATGTCTTCCCATTCTTCTTTGGTTAAATTTTGAAAAATAAAAGCTTCAAAAAGGTTCATAATTCCTCCGTTCGTGGTTATGACCACATATTTGTCTCTGCTATTGTACTATAATGCAGGCATAACGACAAGAAAGGAAGGGATCAGAATGATTCGAAAAATTATTCAGATTGATGATGAGCTTTGCAACGGCTGTGGGGCATGCGCCAATGCCTGTCACGAAGGAGCCATTCAGATGATAGATGGAAAGGCGAAGCTGATTCGGGACGATTATTGTGATGGACTGGGGAACTGCCTGCCAGCGTGTCCGACCGGAGCAATTACCTTTGTGGAACGCGAAGCCGCAGCCTATGATGAAAAGGCAGTAGAGGAGCATCAGAAGAAAATGGCAGTACAAAAACAGGCTATTTCTAAACAGCCGGCATTTCAAGGCTGTCCGGGATCACGGATGCGTACAATGGCACAGGAGGATACGGCAGATGAAAAGGAAAATGTTACCGCTTCGATGCCACGGGTGAAATCCCGCCTAGGACAGTGGCCGTGCCAGATTAAACTTGTTCCTGTGAATGCACCTTATTTTAACGGCGCAAAGCTCTTAATTGCAGCAGACTGTACGGCATATGCTTATGCCAATATGCATGAAGAGTTTATGAAGGGAAAGATTACAGTTATCGGCTGTCCGAAGCTGGATGATGTTGACTACAGTGAGAAGTTACAGCAGATCATTGAACTTAATGAAATTCAGAGCGTTACGGTCGTACGCATGGAGGTTCCCTGCTGTGGTGGACTGGAGCATGCAGCAGTGACAGCACTTAAAAGTAGTGGTAAATTTATTCCATGGCAGGTCGTTACGATTTCCATTGATGGAAAAATTCTTGACTAAATCGGAAAAGAAACAGACAATGGAATAAAAACTGTCCATATGGAAAAAGTATAAAGGATACTACAAATTAAAATACAAAAGAAAAGGATGAAGAAGGTTTATCATGAGTGGAATGAAAAACATCAGCAAAGCAGAGGTTATGACTTTAAAGGAGCAGGTCGCTTATCAGGAGGGACAGGTTGTCAGTAAGACCCTGGCTCAGAATGATGCGGTCAGTGTAACCTTATTTGCTTTTGACAAGGGAGAAGAAATCAGCACACACGAATCAGGCGGTGATGCATTTGTGACCTGCTTAGATGGTATTGGTAAGATTACCATTGATGGCACAGCATATGAACTGCACGAGGGAGAATCCATCGTGATGCCTGCAAAGCATCCCCATGCCGTATTTGGGCAGGAACAGTTCAAGATGCTGCTGGTTGTTATCTTTTAATTGCGCAGAGGAAGCTGCTTGGTTACTGTCAGATGTAATCCAAGCGGCTTCATTATTTTCAGAAGGGTGGAAAGTGATGGAGTTGTTTGGAGAGATTCCATACGCGCAATGGAGGATTGGGGAATGTTACACATAGAGGCTAAATCCCGCTGACTCAATCCTAAGGCATTACGTTGTTTGATAATCTCGCTGATAATGGCAGCCTGTTCTTCCATGGAGGTTATCATCTGCCGGCTTCCCGGATCCTCTGCTTTTACATATTCCTTATAATTATTCCAGGTCTTCATAATGTTTTACAGACAGCTTTGAAAGGTAAATTCGTTTTGTAGCCTGCCCATATAGAAAAATTAAACAT
>CAVJLN010000164.1:0-3436 GCA_963650485.1 Bacteroidaceae bacterium | reverse complement strand
CCACCTTGCCGTCCTCTACATCATAGAGCTTGAACATCTCCGTCCGCCCGAAATGCTGAAAAATCTGTCCGTTGTCGTAGTTAACTGAAATTCTCATTGTCATATCTCCTCCATATTTCTCTTACCGCATCCACCAGCCCATAATAAAGCAGGCAATCCTTAACCCTGGCTTCCGGATGCGAATATTCAATAACAACTCTGCCGGTAGGTTCAATCACATACCAGATTCCATGCTTCGTCTGTTTCCAATCCGGATTCGCATATTCCGTAATACTGTCGAAATAGCTGCCCGATGTACCGCCACAGATTATAACATCCGGTTGATACATGTTTATCTGCTTGCACAACATTTCGCCATTGTTTATGGCTGCCTCTACAATTTGTTCTGACACCGATGTATGTCCACCTGATGTCTTTTTCACATTCACAACTGCAATCTGTTGTAATGCCGATATCCTCTGGGCTTCCGTTATGGATTCCAGCTCTGTCCACGGAATATCTCGTTCCAAATCATTGATACCAATTACCCATCTCGTAACATTGTCCCAGGTTTGCTTTCTGCCGCCTTCCTGCAGAAACCTTCTTAAATCCCAGTTCTCACCACCATTTACTTCTTTCAGTAAAAGCAGAATCTTTATCTTGCTGTTCCAGTAATACTCATGGTTGACTATCCCATCTCTGATAAAACCAGAAACCTTGGCTGCCCAGTCATCTAAGAAAGCATTTTCTTTTTCTTCCTTCATATTTTTATTCGCGGTAGCGTACATAACCTTTCCCTCTATCCATCAAAATTCACTCCAAAAAATCTTTTCTTCCCACCTTTTATTATAGATCTTCTACAAGCATAATAACAGATGTGATGTACATTATTTTGTACACATCACTTCGATATACGCAAAAAGAGCCGGTACAGAAAGGATTTCCCCCTCCTACACCGGTCTCCTGCTTATCTATCCTGCTGAGCAGCCTCATTTTCCTGTCTCTGTTCCCGCTCATGCTGTTGCCTTTCTTTTTCTTCCTCTCCCAGCACCGTCTGTACGATTTTCTGTGCCGTCAGCCACTCCTGCATCTCTGCCTTGGACTTGGCATACTCCGCGTAATTTTTCTTCTTTCGTTCCAGGGTCACTGCATATTCTGCATTCAGTTCGCTGATTCTTGGTAACTTGCTGTCCTGTCCGTGCTGCTGCTTGTACGCATCAAATGCCTTCTTCGCAGCACTGCGAAGCGTCAGCACATCTCTGTGTTCTTCATAGAATTTTCGGCTATAGCCGGAGTCCTTGTATGCCTGGAACACATCCTGGGACTTGCGGTAATTGAGCAAGTGCTTTTTCATGATCTGGATTTCTTGGAGTCTTACTTCGTCCGACTTGATGAAAGTGAGTAACTGCTCTCGCTGCTCCAGTATTCCATCTGCCTTTTCTGTCAGTTCCTCATAGCTTTTAATGCCGTGCTCTTCCATAAACATGAGCGCCTTCGCCATCTGCTTCAGATTAAAGACCTTTGCCCATCTGGCATAGCCCGTGCCCTTGCCCTCCTGCATTTTCGCACGAACGTCAATCAGGAAGGAAAACTCGGGCTTATCGTGCAGCTGCTTTTTTCTTGCATTTGTACGGACTTTTCCAGCAAACTTGCTTGTATGCTCTGCTGTTCCTGCCATCACTGCACAGAGTTCATCCACCGCATAGCCCTTTCCCAGAGAACGGAATCTTGCAAACCGACTATGACCTTTTCCACGAAGTGCAGGCTGTCTGCCGTCCTTATACTCGTACCCTTCTTCCTGTAGGAATCCGAGCAGCTCCCGGAAGTTCTTTGGCTTCCGCTCTAATGCTGCATCAATCGCCTCGCAGATCTCATCCCGCTGGGATTTCTTCTGCGGATACTCGATGCGCTTCTGCCGTTCCCGGTACGGTTTCCGGATAATGACGGACAGCTGATGTTCCAGACAAATCAGGTCACTAAGCTTCGCCAGGGCAAGACCGGACAAATGAAAGTCCCGGAATTTTTTCGTACAGTCCAATGACGTGGAATTGAAAATGATGTGGTTATGAATATGTGCCCGGTCGATGTGTGTCGCGACAATAAAGGCATGTTTTCTCTTGGTGAATCGCATGGCCGTCTCATAGCCGACTTTATTGGCTTCCTCCGGTGTGATCTCTCCGGGTTTAAAAGACTGCCGGATCTGATAGGCAATCACATCATGAGCCTGTGTCCTACCGGTGATATGCTCGTATTGCCGCTTAGAAAGCAAAAATTCTTCGTCACAGGTTTTTGCATCGCAGGCATAGGAGCTGATATATTTTCCATCCTCTGTCTTGGCTGCATTTTCGGAATAATCGGTGCGGTCCGCAAGGCACTGCGCTACCGTTTTTCCCTTGTTGATATGCAGCGCAATAAGTCTCGTTGCCGCCATTTTCATTTCCTCCATCAAATCTAATCACATGAAGCATCCTACATTGTCACTTCCTCCACTCGATCACACAGGCTCTCTGCCAGATCCACGATCATCCCTGCTCCGAAGGTCAATGCAAACAGTCCCATTTCGATCAGCGTCAGCAGGAACACATCGCTCCATCTTGCTTTCACCACGCAGTAAATGCCGCAGCCAAGAACAAAGAAAATGACCGGCGATATCACCCACATGGAGAGCTGTAGCAGAAGGGAGGCCATAAACCATACAAACCGCAGGATAAATACAACCGGGAACAGCAGTATCTTCAAAATCATTTTTGTCAGCATCTTCATTACCTCTTCTTTTTCTTTGTAGCTTCATTTTACCGTATCGACTATGGGACCGCCACGATGTCAACCCCTGAGTGACTGAAAGTTTTATGTAGCGGCACAGACATTAGCATCCGTGCCGTAAGCTTTCAAAATGCCACGCGTTTGCGCAGTTATCGGATACCCGCCAGCCGCTTTAGTACCTGCCTCTGTATCTCGCGGATTTCATCCAGCCTCATCTGCAAATCCCGGATATCCTCCGCATAGATACTGCCAGTCTCGTTGGCGCGTTTCGCATACTGGTTCAGGTTATTGCTGCACCGGCCAAGGAGAGAGGATACCCGCGTGACATCCGACAAATCCAGATTCACGCAGTACCCATCCATCGCCATCTTGCGAAGATAGGCACCCATATTTCGAATGCCAAGTTCTGCTTTCTTCTGCTTGATGCGTTCCAATTCCTGCGGTGTGACGCGGAAATGAAGCATCTCTGTCTTCTGCCTCACAATGTCACCTCCTCGTCTCCTCTGTGCTCCGCCGGTGATATGCGCCCTGCGCGATCTCTGAGTTCCGCCAGCACCGACGTCTTTACTGCATTATCCTCAACCTCCGGTGACTCTTCTCCATGCTCATCCATGTTGAGCAGCGCATCCAGTTCTGCCAGACGCGCACTCTTTTCGGCAAGCTCCGTTTCCTGGGGGAATGGCTTCCCCAGTTC
>CAVJLN010000163.1:0-3445 GCA_963650485.1 Bacteroidaceae bacterium | reverse complement strand
GCTGTAAGCAGTACTCCGGGCAGCATAGAATCTGTCTCGAAAGGCACTGCTTATTATGATTCTGAAGGCGGCATAAATGAAGCTCCGGGTATGTTGAAGCATAATGGCCGATATTATCTTACTTATGCTTCAAATGGGTACGGGGCAAATAATTATTCCGTTCATCAGGCAATAAGTACATTACCGCTGGGAGCTTTTACAAAATTGTCTAAAGAACAGGGGAATCCGGTGCTGAATGGAGCCGATCAGGGTTATATGAATGGAACGGCGCACCATGATATCGTGCAAAATGGGAGTGAGCTTTGGATCATTTATGGAAGGCACAACTCTACAAAGGGGTGTGATGATGCCGGCTGGGGGCGCGGCATTAGTGTAGACCGATTGAATTTTGTGAAAAACAGCGATGGTGTGGATGCACTGACGGCCAATGGACCGAGTATAACCTTGCAGTGGTTGCCGGAGAATGTCAGTGGGTATCAGAACCTAGCCCAAACATCGGAGGTTACGATCAGTGGCGGAAGCGGAGCATATTATCTTACGGATGGAGTATTGCCCTATTATACTTTAACAAGGAACAAGGTAATGTCTGCAGCAGGGGATGTTACGATTACCATGAAATGGCAGCAACCGGTGCGTGTGTCCTCCGTGATGGTCTATAACTCTTACCGTATAGAAAATGCTTTTTCAAAGATTTCCAGCATGAAATTTAAGCTTGCGGATGATTCTTCATGGACAGACTGGAATTATGAGAATGCAGTAATCGAGAACCTGGAATTTCCGGACAGATATGAAAGCGATGGATATATTCCGTGCGCTCCGGCAGTCGCAGAATTTGCTGCTATTCGAGTGACAGAATTACAGATCACAGTCCGGGCAGATGACAGATTGCAGACCGGGAGTACTTCACTGGAGCTTTCTGAAATCGTGGTCTTGGGCGGAAAGGAAGGGGATGAGTTCGATTATGAGGAAGGATATCATAGTTTTTGTACCATAGAGCCGGATTCCGGAATTTGTATTGACGGCGTGTTGGATGAAGAAATGTGGGGCAATGCAAAATGGTTCGATTCGAATCAGTTATCAACCGTAGATACTACGATCCCGCCCTTGGGATTTACCGGAATTGTGACAGATAAGGGTATTTATATTGCGGCAAGAGCAGATGACTGTAATATAAAAAATGATGGGCAGCAGACCATGCGGGATAATTCGGCATTTCACTTTTTACTGATTGCAGACAATGTCGGCGAAAGAAAGCCAAATCATATGCTCTATGTAAAAGATATTTATGTTGATATGCGTGGAGACTGTGCCTCTGTGCAAGGTGCAAATTTCCTGCGTGCCGTGAAGGTGGACGGCGAGATCAACAGTGGACAAACCCAGAAAGCCATTATTGAAATGTTCATCCCATGGGAGTATTTGCAGGTTGATACCAGTAAGGGGATTCCGAAGGAGTTTCGTATGTATCCGATTTATCGGGCAGTCCTCTACGAAGCTTCGGAAGCAACTGATCTGGACTATAATTTTGCAAATGGGTCGCAGGATCCGGATAACTATTGTCGGTTTGGCAAAAACGGATTTATCGATCCTACCGTTCCATATGAGCAAAATCCTCTATTTGTGCAGTCTGTAAAAATAGGAGATGCCAGTTTGTATTCTGCTTTGAGAAAATGGGATTTAAGCCGGATGAAGGAAAATGTGGTAACAGGGCTCGATGGAAACAGTAGCCAGCCGCTCTATTTTACACAGACAGGCACACAGGCATTGCTGCAGGCTAAAGTAACCCGAACGGATGATTTCGCGAACGCGGCAAGTCCGGAAGGCCAGCCGTTGGCAGGTATCTATGTGACAGACGGAACGAATCAGGGATATTTGGGAATCCGGAATAATGGAGTTGTATATAATGATATTTGGCTGGAAAACTCTGTTAACTATGATATCCTTGCTACATGGGGCGCCAAGGAACACTTGACAGCGCAGCTTGATATCGCACTGCAGAATGGTAAGTTTTATATCTACGTAGACGGCATTTTTGTCAGAAAACTGAATCTCTCCGAAGTTTTACCGAATGCGGCAGGTGACAGTGTATTAGCCTTCGGGCTCACGATGGAGGCAAGCGGGAAAACGGCAGAAATACAATACAGAGATGTGAAGTTCACAACGGATGCAGCAAAGGTAAATGAGTTTTTAGGGGCAGATAGCTCTTTGTTTAAAGAAACAGTTACATTTTCCAATGGAACAACGCAGATTTCTTCAGAATATGCGAAGTGGGATACAAGCAAACTTGCAGAAAATACCCTGAGCTGTTCCTATGCGCTTGGCAGCTCCTGGAGCAGTATGTATTTTGCAAATACCGGAAAGACGGCATTGATCCATACAGTCATTAAAAGAACAGATGCCCTGGAAGCAGGATGCTTTGATTCGCCAAAGGCAATGCTCGTGGTGAATAACGGATCCGGAGGAGGAGTATTAGGGATCAAGGGAACGGCTGTTACTTACGGTACAGGGACAGAAGAGTGGGGTGTTCTGCCATACGCAGTACTTGCAAACTGGGATACCAATCACCTGTCTGTTGCGATGGATATTGCATATAAGGATGGAAAATTCTATCTGTATGTGGATAATACCTTTGTCAAGACATTTGAAATAGGAGATCTTCTTTCAGGGGCGACAAAGGACACAGAACTGGCATTTGGTTTTACCGTGGATTTGGGAGCTCCGGCGCAGCTTGATTATACGGATATACAGTTTACGACGGATGCAGCAAAGGTAAATGAGTTCATAAAATAGAGGAGGATGATCGATATGAAGCAACAAAATTATGAGACGCCGGAAATGGTTATTGAGATACTTGCAAAAGAGGATATTATTCGTACTTCAGGTATGATATATGATCCGGATAATCCATCAGGTAACGGCGGATCGACCGGGTGGGATTCCTGACTTTGGAAAATCCAGTATACAGAAAGGAAAAGGTGAGCGTTATGTTACATGTTATAAAGAGGAAAAGAATATTTTATATTATGACAGTGATAGTCCTAACGGTTGCATGTATTCATATACCGGGACTTGAACAGAGGACAGTAGCAGCAGAGGAAAATGCAAAGTATACAATCGATGCATATAAACAGAGTGGAACATATCCGGAACAGGCAGGTAAGGTATTTGCTGGCTGGTATGAGGATACAGACTTTCAGAAACCTTATACACAAATGACCGGCGAAGCATATGCGAAGTTTGTAGATGCATCTGTATTGACTGTGAAGAAGCAGTTAGGTGCAAATACAGCGACGACAAGTGCGACAGCAAAGATACGATTTATTACCTCTATTGACACGTTGAATTTCCAGTCTGTTGGGTTTGATGTTGCATTTTTGAATGCCGGAAAGACATTTTCCTTGAAGGAAACGAGAGCTTATACATCTATTCTGGAAGAGGATGGAAATGT
>CAVJLN010000162.1:0-3531 GCA_963650485.1 Bacteroidaceae bacterium | reverse complement strand
ATACAAATAGTAACACGGTTTATTGGTTGACATGATTTAAACATGGTTTTATAATGTGCAGGAGCTTTGAAAATGCAATGATTCAGAGACATAGGAGGAAAGAAATGAAGAAAAATATTTATGTGAAACTTATGTGTGCCGGTACACTTGCACTTATGCTTACTGCGTGTTCATCCGGTACATCCACCACGGCCGATGCAGAGACAACGGCAGAGGCAGAGGTATCTGCAGAAACAGAAGAAACTGCAGAATCAGAATCAGAAGAAGAATCTGAAGCAGAGGAAAGCAGTACAGAAGCGGATGAGACAGCTGCTACAGAAGGTGCAGTTACCGTAACACCTGAAGCAAATGCTCTGGGGATTGATGGCAGTCAGGATGATGTTACCTTTGCTGTAAGCTTTACAGCAGACGATATTACTAAGGATGGCGATACCTACAGCATCAGCTATACAGCCTATGCGGAGGAAGCCTTTGACAATTTTGCTGTTGAGGCTTTAAAAGCTGGCGATACCATTGTATTAGGCGGAGAAAGCGTGTTGATTGATACCGTTGAAATTAAGGATGGCTTTGTGACAATTAACGGCGGTATTGAAGAAGGCGGTTATGAGCTGATGACCACAGATGACATGTTTTATTATCAGATTGGCATGAGCGATATCCGTACCTATGAGACCTTGGGCGAGGCAACTCTTCCTGTTAGTGCAGACTGTGTTATCACTGACAGCTCCGAGAATCCGGAGGAGGCTAAGACCATTACCATGGAGGACGTAATCGGCAGCCAGATACCTTTCTATGAACAGAATACGACGATCACGGTCAACAATGGAGAAATCGTTGAAATTACGAGAGCTTTCATGCCATAAGATGCATGACTTCATAGGTATATCTGGTTACTGTTCACACAGCAGGCTGATCATTGCTGTCAGACTGTGAAAAACAAGGCTCGGGACTTATGTATAAAACTTAGTGCATTGCCTAAAACAGTTGACACTTAGCCGTTATAAGTAGTAAACTTCTATCGTAAACTACAATGAGTGAATCAGATATACAGGTTCCTTGTTGATAACATTATTATAATTACCAGAAGGAGGTAAATTTTCATGGCAGAAGCATGGAGAGGATTTGTGAAAGACGGCCATTGGGATGTAGACGTGAATGTGCGTAATTTCATTCAGAGAAACTACACACCCTATGATGGTGACGAGAGCTTTCTGGAAGGACCTACCGAAGCAACGGATAAGCTTTGGGGAAGACTTCAGGAGTTACAGAAAGAAGAACGTGAACATGATGGAGTATTAGAGTGTGAAACAGAGGTTGTTTCCAGTCTGACCGCTTATGGCCCTGGCTACATTGATGAGTCTATGAAGGATCTTGAGCAGATCGTTGGTCTTCAGACAGACAAGCCGTTAAAGAGAGCATTTATGCCTTACGGCGGTATTAAGATGGCAGAAGAAGCTGCAAGTACTTATGGTTATGAGGTTAACCCTAAGTTCCACAAGATCTTCAACGATTATCATAAGACACACAATCAGGCAGTATTTGATGCATATACTGACGAGATGAAAGTTGCACGTCATACTCATATTGTAACAGGACTTCCTGATACTTATGGACGTGGACGTATCGTAGGTGACTACAGAAGAGTTGCTCTTTACGGTATTGATTTCCTGATCCAGAAGAAGACAGAAGACAAGAAGAACTGCGGTAACGGAACAATGACAGAAGACGTTATCCGTTTAAGAGAAGAGATCGCTGAACAGATCAAAGCCCTTAAGGGAATGAAGGAAATGGCCAAGATTTACGGTTATGATATTTCCGGTCCTGCTACAAACGCTAAGGAAGCTGTACAGTGGTTATACTTCGGATATCTTGCAGCAATCAAGACTCAGAATGGTGCAGCTATGTCCGTAGGACGTATCTCTACATTCCTTGATATTTATATTGAAAGAGACCTTAAGGAAGGTACCTTAACTGAGAAGGAAGCTCAGGAATTAATCGACCATATGACCATGAAGTTCCGTATGGTTAAGTTCGCTCGTATTCCTTCTTATAACCAGCTGTTCTCCGGTGACCCGGTATGGGCTACTCTGGAAGTTGGTGGTATCGGAATGGATGGCCGTCATATGGTTACCAAGAACGACTATCGTTTCCTTCATACTCTTGAGAACATGGGACCGAGCCCTGAGCCGAACTTAACCGTTCTTTACTCCAGCGCTCTTCCTGAGAACTTCAAGAAGTATGCAGCTAAGATTTCCGTAACAACATCCTCCATCCAGTATGAGAACGATGATGTTATGAAGCCGATCTGGGGCGATGACTACAGCATCTGCTGTTGTGTATCCGCTACACAGACTGGTAAGGAAATCCAGTTCTTCGGTGCTCGTGCTAACCTTGCTAAGTGCTTACTTTACGCTATTAACGGTGGTAAGGATGAGAAGCATCTTGATAAGGAAGGCAAGCATATGCAGTGTGGTCCTGAAATCGCACCGATTACTTCCGAATATCTTGACTTCGACGAAGTTATGCATAAATACGATATCATGCTTGACTGGTGTGCAGCTCTGTATGTGAACATTCTGAACCTGATTCACTATATGCATGATAAGTACTACTATGAAGCAGCAGAGATGGCTCTGATTGATACTGACGTAAGAAGAACCTTCGCTACCGGTATTGCAGGTCTGTCCCATGTAGCAGATTCCCTGTCCGCTATTAAGTATGCTAAGGTTAAGGTTATCCGTGATGATCAGGGTTGCGCAATCGACTTCAAGACCGAAGGCGAATTCCCTAAATATGGTAACGATGATCCGAGAGCTGATGAATTCGCTGTATGGCTTCTTAAGACCTTCATGGAGAAGATCAAGAAGAACCAGACTTACAGAAATTCCGAGCCTACGACCTCTATCTTAACCATTACCTCTAACGTAGTATATGGTAAGGCTACCGGTGCTCTTCCGGACGGAAGAGAAGCTTACAAGCCTTTCGCTCCTGGTGCTTCACCGTCTTACGGTGCTGAGCAGAGCGGTCTGCTTGCTTCCCTGAACTCTGTAGCTAAGCTGCCTTATGAGTATGCTCTGGATGGAATTTCCAATACACAGACTATGGCTCCTTCCGCTCTTGGACATGATCTTGATGAGCAGAAGACCACTCTGGCAGGTGTTCTTGATGGATACTTTGACCGTGGTGCTCATCACCTCAATGTTAACGTATTTGGTACCGAGAAGCTGTTAGATGCTCAGGCACATCCTGAGAAGCCTGAATATGCTAACTTCACCATTCGTGTATCCGGTTATGCTGTTAAGTTCATCAGCCTGACCAAGGAACAGCAGGATGATGTTATTGCAAGAACCTGCCATAAGAGCCTTTAAGCTTAACAGGTTTCAAAGATCATTGATGTAAATTGGGGGTCGGGCAGCAGTCCGACCCCTGTTTTTTTGAGTAGAGCACTTAATGAAATCGAGCCGCAGGCGAAGATTGAATTTAGTGCGAACCATACCTGGACACTTAAAGAGAACAAGTCGGAGACGCAGT
>CAVJLN010000161.1:0-3559 GCA_963650485.1 Bacteroidaceae bacterium | reverse complement strand
GGTATTTTCTGGACAGCGTGTGCAACCGGATCATCGAGATTGACAAAGGGAAAATTTACAGCTATCAGACTAATTATTCGGGCTTTCTGGAATTGAAAACGGAACGGCAGGATATGGAAGCAGCCAGTGAACGAAAGCGTCAATCGATTCTGCGTGTGGAACTGGAATGGATACGCAGGGGAGCGAGGGCACGTTCTACCAAGCAGAAAGCGCATATTCAGCGTTACGAAGAGTTGAGGAACCGGCAGGCGCCGACACAGGACTCCCAGGTAGAATTAAGTTCCATTTCCACAAGAATGGGAAAAACGACTGTGGAGCTTCAGCATATCTGCAAATCCTATGGAGAAAGAAAACTGATTGATGATTTTTCCTATATCTTTTTGAAGGGAGACCGGGTTGGATTTATCGGACCTAACGGCTGTGGGAAATCGACATTGATGAAAATGATTGCAGGGCTTATACCGCCCGATTCCGGAACGATCACGATCGGTCAGACCGTGAAAATAGGGTATTATGCACAGGAGATCGCTTCAGAAAAATCAGCAGATGGGAAGGAAATTGACCTTTCCTACATGGATCCTAACCAGAGAGTGATTGATTATGTGAAGGAGCGGGCAGAATATATCCAGACGGTGGATGGCCCCGTGTCGGTCTCCGTTATGCTGGACCGGTTTTTATTTCCTCCGGAGAAGCAGTACAGCCTCATCGGGAAATTGTCCGGTGGGGAGAAGAAGCGATTGAATCTGCTTCGGGTACTGGCAACGTCCCCGAATTTCATTTTGCTGGATGAGCCGACCAACAATCTTGACATTGCCACGCTGACGATCCTAGAGGACTATCTGGACCGGTATGAGGGCATTGTTGTTACCGTATCGCATGATCGGTATTTCCTTGACCGGACGATGAAGCGGATTTTTGCCTTTGAAGAGGATGGAAAACTCAGACAATACGAAGGCGGCTATACCGATTATTCCCTGAAAAAACTCGCTGAGAAGGAAGAAAAGGCGGTAGCGGAAGCGGCACAGACCAGAAAACCGGGAAACGGAAACGGCACAAAAACGGATACCCACACTGGGCAGAAGGGACAGCGTACCCGGGGACCGCAGAAGTTAAAATTTACCTATCAGGAGCAGAAGGATTATGAAACCATAGAGGCGGATATTGCAGCACTGGAAGAAAAGATGGAGAAGCTCGATGAGGAAATGGCCGCCGTATCCACAGACTTCGTAAAACTGAATCAACTGACAGCTGAAAAAGATGAAACAGAAAGGCTGCTGGAAGAAAAGATGGATCGGTGGATGTACCTGGAAGAACTGGCTGCGAGGATTGCGGAACAGTAGAGGGGAAGAAAGTAACCAAAACAATAGCAGTCCAGATTACCGCATCAGATATGGGAGTTAAACTGTATTCCGATTTTGGATTTGTACATAATGAAAACTTCATGCAGTATAAGCTTTAGGTTAAGGCGAGGATATTGCACCCCGCCTTTTGTGGTTATTTTTACACTTATAGGATTAAGAATTCTTATGATTTGCACCTGTCAAATTCCGGATTGAACTGATAGAAATTCTGGGAATCCAGTTTATCCTGAACGATTCGGAGAGCCTCTCCAAAACGTTGGAAATGGACAATTTCTCTGGCACGAAGGAATTTAATCGGTTCGCATACATCCGGATCGTCACGGACAAGACGCAGAATATTATCATACGTGGAGCGGGCTTTCTGTTCCGCGGCCATATTCTCAAAGAGGTCCGTAATGGCATCCCCCTTTGACTGGAATTCACAACTGTTAAAAGGGATACCTCCGGCCGCCATCGGCCATACACCAACCGTATGATCTACATAATAATTTGCAAACCCGGACTCTTCAATTTCTTCCATGGAAAGATTTCTGGTAAGCTGATGAACAATGGTGGAAACCATTTCGAGATGAGCCAGTTCCTCCGTGCCGATATCCGTCAGAATGGCAGCAACCTCACGATAAGGCATGGAATAACGTTGTGACAGATAGCGCATGGAAGCGCCGAGTTCTCCATCAGGGCCCCCGTACTGGCTCATGATCGCCTGTGCAAGTGTTGCATTCGGATTTTTGATATTAACCGGGAATTGTAATCGTTTTTCATATTTCCACATAGCTTAACATTCTCCTTCCCATGGCCATGGCTGTAAAGCCCATTTCCATTCACCGTGTTTACAGGCATCAATATCCTGGATGCTCAAAGGACCATACTTTGCAGCATATTCCTTCATAGCCTGATTTTTCATCCGTACATAATGCTTGGTATATTCGATTGCATCGCGGTCCGTCGGATGTGTGTCCAGATATTCATTCATTTCGACAATCACGAAATCCATGATATCAATGTTGTGAAGGAGACGGCTCTGTTCGGAATTAAAATTGGTCATTTTACGCATCTCCTTCCCTTGAAAGTTTTTTCAAGCTCAGGGAAAATCGTTCCTGCTTTAAACGCTTCCTCGAGGTTTTCAAAAACGTTAGTTAAATGCTGCCAGGGAACGTATGCCATTGCAACCGGAAATTTATCAATATATTCACTTTTAAAACGATCCTGCATAATACTCCGTGTGTGCTGTGTTTATTACTATATTCTATGAATTTGTGCAGGATTGGTGTTGGAAGTTTGTAGATTTATGGAAAGAATGAAATGAGGCTGCGAATTAGATTCTTTGGTATATATATAGCAATTGAATATGAGTACCCAATCATTGAGAGAGCATTGGGTATATATAAGGAAAACATGAAAAAACATCCAGACAAAGAGGAAATATTGGGTATACAAGCGGAAAATGATGAAGCGTACCCAGTCACAGAGAAATCATTGGGTGTACAGGGCATGATTTTCTTTATATACCCAGTCAGTTCTGAAGCTGTGGGTATAGGGATTTAATTATTAAGAAAATACCCAGTGAATCACAAGCAAGGATCAGGAATGCAGCAAGAGTGAACAGTAACAGGATGAAAATCAGATTTATACCTTGATTTCCGACCGTGTTTGTGTAAGAATATACAAATGGAAAGTATGCAATACTGGTAATGCAGGAAGCGATCCATATAAGAAATGATTTATGATTTTTATAATTTATAGAATGGGAAGAGAACCACAGTAACCTATAGAATTAGAGTAATATATAAGTAATAAATATATAGACGTAACTATTCAGAACCCCATTCGTAAAACCGTTGCTAACGCAACTCGAGTTTTACTCATGTGGTTACTTCGCCATATAAATCATGGCATATGTCCGCTTGAATGCAAGCATTCATCGTCCATATGACCATAATTTGCATGGCTCTGAATAGTTACATAATATTTATAATACGCAGCATGAAGGCCTCTATTCCTTTGAAAGATACAACTTCTGATTCAGCATTTTTAACAGCTTATACAACGGCTTCCCGAGAATCAGCATCAGTACAAAATTTCCAATGCAATGCACCACATCCCAGGGCAGTCCGCTGATCCAGTAGGCAAATGCATACTTGGGATCCACAAACAGATAAAACAACGCAAACAGTGATCCGAAAATCAATCCAAAGCTT
>CAVJLN010000160.1:0-3572 GCA_963650485.1 Bacteroidaceae bacterium | reverse complement strand
TCCATACTCTGACCCATGCCTTTCTGCTTTCACTGATCGGCGGCATAATCAGATAATTGTACTCTGCACGGTGATCCCGCAAATACTGCGGATAAGTATCATCAATTACCGCCCAGTTAAATCGGGCATTTCTGCCAAAAATATCTTCTCCCAGAATCAGGCGGTCCTTTACTTCTGCCAGGATGTCTTCTTTATTGTACTCCTGATGGGCGGCTGCAATAACCTTCTCTCCGACTCTTTTGGAAACATCGGTTTCATGGCAGCTTCCCATATAACCAAAATGCCATCCGCCATCTGCTACCCGGATACTTCTCGGATCGGTCGGTGTTACTTCTCGCAGATCAATAATTCCGCTTTCCGGAATATTTCTTTTGGCAAACACCTTCGTTCCTAGCCACATTCTGCGCTGTACATCAGGAAATTCTCCCGTTATGGAAAGCAGGTTTCCGGAAATCTCCTCCATGTTAAGATAGCAGTAAAAGTTTCTCTGCGCTAGGTGGTATATTTTATCCGGGTCAAACTGTTCAATAATCTCTTTTAACACCTTCGGATTGGGGATTTCATCCACATCACTCAAAATCAGGACATCCTCGTTTGAAACATCCTTAAGTGCTTTCGCTAATGCATTTTTCTGGAATTTGTCCCTTTCATGGGTAGATAATTCTTTGGGGGAATTGTCCACTACCAAATATGTGATTTTAGGGAGAAACTCTGCAAACATCTGCTTATTTTTCTCAAAACACAATTCCTTCGGCATCCCTGAAAAGGTATGTGTCGCTTCCTCAATCACAAACCGATCCACCAGCGGATCCAGAATATGAAGGCGAAGCTTCAGAATATCCAGTTCGTTAAAAAAAGGAATACAATCAATAACCATTATTAACTCCAATCTCTCCAAAACATCAGTTTACGCCGGATGGCTTTCATGGTAAGCCAGATTTTGGTAAAAGGATTTTCAAATCTGGGAAAGTCTTTATTTTCTCCCCACCACTTATGAAACAGAAACGGAGTTACCCCCTCCGTTTCCGGTATGGTATGCTCTCTTCCAAACAATCTCGCCACCTCAATAGGGGCAAACTTCATACCGACCTTCTCAATTTTCACTTTATTCATACAGCACAAAAAGATATCTTCATTATAAAATCCATCGGTTGCCGGCTTCCATTCAAGTCCGGCCTTCTTCGGATATTCCAGCAGCCGTTTGCTGCGCAGAGATACGCTGTTTCCTACGCGGCACACATTTCCATCCTCATCATAATAGGTAGAATGCTCTGCTGTCGGAAGCGGCCAGGGTGATCCGATGTAATCATATTCAAGGAATTCGTTTCTCCACATTTCCGGATGCACAATAAACCCATCATAATGCACCAGAATGATATAGTCGGTATTCACGTAGGAGCCCAGCTCATATGCCATAAGATAGTTGAACTTATCAATATCGGTAATCTTCTCTGTATGCTTATACGTAATTCCTTTGGGAAGTCCCAACGGTTTCCTGTGAGTTACCAGAACAACTTCTCCAAATTCAATATCCCGCATGCTATAGGTCAGCGCCTTTATGGTCTCATATATTTTTACACTTGTAACTGCAATCAATGTTACATTCGGTAATTTTATTTCTTTTTTCATCTACAACCCTAACATTTATAATAATGCTTCCACAATCTTTTCATTATCTACTTTATAAATAATATCGCACTTTTCTATAGTGTTTAGCCGATGTGCAATAATTACCATCGTTTTCTTTCCATGAAAACTATTAACTGCTTCCATAACAGCAGCTTCTGTTTCATTATCTAATGCCGATGTTGCTTCATCAAACACCAAAATTTCCGGATCATGGTACAACGCCCTAGCAATTCCAATTCGTTGTCTTTGTCCACCTGACAAACGAATTCCACGATCTCCAATTGTGGTATCAAGTCCCTCTGGTAGACTTTCCACAAAATCTTTTAATTGCGCTTCTTCCAAAACTTCCCATATGCGCTTTTCGTTAATTTTATCTGTATCAATGCCAAATGCTATATTATCTCTTATAGATTCATCTATAAGGTAGATGCTCTGAGGAATATATCCAATTTGTGCAAGCCATGACTCATAATTTTTAAAAATATCCACACCGTCACAAGTAATCTGCCCTTCCTGTGCATGTAGCAGTCCGAGCAAAATGTCTACTATTGTGGATTTACCAGCCCCAGATGTTCCCATAATTCCTACGGATTTTCCCTTAGGGACAACCATATTGGCATGCGTAAAAATATTCTTCTCCGTATCTGGATAATGAAAAGAAATATTTTTCAACTCAATTTGATCTTCCAGCTTCAATTTTTCTTTTTGAGAATTTGCTTTTCTTTCTGCCAATTTAGCATTCGTCTTCATTCCTTCCTGCAAATTATCATATACAAAGTCTAAGCTTGGTGTTGCATAGGCAATTTCTGTAATGTAGGTATTAATGCGGTTTACACTTGGAAGTACACGAATCGCAGCCACACCAAATGTAGCAAGCGTCGTCATCATATTTGTAACATTCCCTCCCGCATTAATGTAAAATGCAATATATCCAAGCATACTTACAATAAACACTGTTTCAATAAGCAGACGAGGTGTATTATTTAATACTACATAATTTCTTGCAACATTAGCACCAATTTTCCCTGTTTCATAATAATTTCGTATGAAAAACTCTTCCCTGTTGAGTACTTTAACATCCTTCAATCCATAAATCGCTTGTATTCGCCATTTAGCTATTCTCGATTGAATATCTTGATTTTTTACACCAATTTTGTTAAGTCTCGGCTTTAAGACTTTGGTAATGATCAATGTAAGTAAACCAAATACCAAAATAACAAATAATGTCATCTTCACATTCTGTAATAACAATACTACAAAAATAAGAAATGAAACAACAACCTCAGAGGCCAGTGACAATAGAGCAAGCATCAATGCCAACGTTTGTGGAATATCACTGTCCGTAATGCGAAATACCGTTGGAACATCAGCACCCAAATACTGTTCATACGGACGATTCAAAAATTCAGCCATCACGCGGCTAATCATATCATTTCGACTGTGTGCAATAAATGTACTTTGTTTGTATGTCAATAATAATAAATATGCATTCTTAATTACGTATACTGCGATCAATACTATGAGTAATGAAATTGTCAAATGACTCACATCTGAAATTCTAAAAACATTACAGATATTTTGTAAAAACTCGTATCTTACAATATATTCTTGGAATGTATCCGGTGTAAGCAACACCGTAACAACCGGAATCATTGTACTAACACCTAAAGTTTCCAGGATGCCTCCAAAAAATATCATAATTCCTAATAATACTAATTGTCGTTTCTGTTTTTTATCAAAAATTCCATTGATTTTTTTTAATAAATTGGGCTGTTTCATATATGTGTTCTACCTTAATTTCTTTTATTTTGCAATATTGCATAGATTTAGATATTATACCATAATTACGCTTATTAAGCAAACGGAGGCGGCCAGGTGATCATCAGATCAGTAACAGTTCAGCCTTCCGGCTGAACAACCAGTCTTAGCACCGGCTAAAATAT
>CAVJLN010000159.1:0-3592 GCA_963650485.1 Bacteroidaceae bacterium | reverse complement strand
TTTAATTCGATCTGCCACATCAGATACATTTCCGGCAAAAGTGACACGGTCTGCAATTCCTAAGTCATTTGCAAGCTTCCTAAGATTATCCTCCTGATCTCCTTTTCCATAAAGAATGATCTGATAATCCGGATAATCCGTTGCAATCAACGCAAAAGCCCGTAAGAGAAGCGCTTGATTCTTGTTTTCATCGATTCTTCCTACTGTGACTATCGTGTGTGCCCGATCCCCTTCATAAGGATTCTCAAAGAATACCTCATTCACAGGATTATAGAGAATCACCGATTTGCGCTGCACGGCTTTGGGGAAGAACTCCATACCTTCTCGGGTCTGAAGAACCACTCCGGCTGCTCTCTTAAACAGATGACGTGCCATAAAGCGCATCCACCCATTCGGATACTCCTGATTCGGATCAGCCCGTACCGATACCACAACCGGAATATGCAATCCCCATGCCGTTAAAAGTGCCATGAAATTATTCTTTCCGATAAATACCAGAATAACATCCGGCTTCTCCGTTTTCCAAATATTTCTTAGCTTCTGAAAACGGCGGATAAAGTTCGAAATCCGGTTACTTCCCATTTCTTCTTCCGTAATCTGCGATAGTATTCTTTTCACCTTAGGATTTAAGGGATATTCATCCTCTCTCCGGTACTGGGTAACAAAAGTAACCCGATGCCCCTGCTGTACGAAATAATCAGCAAGGTTACACATCACACGCTCCGAACCACCTTTAGTCAGAGAGCTGATCATACAAGCAATATGCATCTTATCTATCTCCTATAGGTCTCAAACCACTGTTGGAACACAAAGAACGCCCACATCAGCTTGGAATAATTCGCACCGGTAGACGGTCCGGCATCCTGTGTTCCAAGATACTGCATAACCCTCATTGAAGTATATTCCGGATCAAAGATTCCCTGTTTTTTAAGAAAATTTTTATCCGAATAGGATAACAGCTGTTCTTTTAATGGTCCATGCAGCCACTGATCCATTGGTACGGCAAATCCTGTCTTCGGACGCTCCAATAATTCCTTTGGCAGGTAATCATATGCAATGTCTTTCAGAATTTTCTTCTTAACTCCCTGCTGATATTTCATCTCATGGGGAATCCGGAAGGAATACTCACAAACGTCTTTATCCAGAATGGGACATCTTGCCTCCAGAGAATATTTCATCGAGGCCCGGTCTACCTTGCAAAGGATATCTCCCGGCAGATACGTATCCATATCCAGCAGCATCCGGCGGATCTGCCAGTCCTTTACCTCATAACTGCTTTCTACCGGATAATGGCAGGATAATTGTTCGCCAAGAACCATCTTACGGGCAATAGGCGCATATTTATTATAAGCAAACTGTGTTTTCGTCTCCTTAGGACGGTTACCTGCAATCGCACGCACGGAAAACGGAAGCTTTTCTTCCAATTTCAAGGAGCGGATACCCGGAATGCTGCAAATACCATGTGTCACTCCTCCCAGCCAATCCAACTGCTGTGCCTGATGAACCTTGTCATAAACATTATAACCACAGAAGAACTCATCGCCCCCATCACCGGAAAGGGCAACCGTAACTCTCTTTCTTGCAAGCTCTGATACCAGCATGGTCGCAATCTGGGATGAATCTGCAAATGGTTCATCATAATATGTCGGAATACTGCTGACAAGATCAAACATCTGATTTTCGTCAATATACAGCTCTGTATGATCCGTTCCTAAGAATTCCGCTACCTCTTTTGCATATTCTGCCTCATTATAGCGTTCTACCGAAAAGCCTATCGTAAAGGTCTTTACCGGTGTATCCGAAATCTCCTGTGCAATGGCTGTCATTAAGGAAGAGTCATAGCCTCCGCTTAAGAAGGCCCCAAGAGGTACATCGGCGATCATTCTTTTCTTTACCGATTCCTTCAAAAGCTCCTTTAAGGTCTCCTTTGCTTCTGCATAGTCCTTTACGGGCTGCTTCTGCATTTCATGGTAAACATTCTTAATATCCCAGTATTTCCATGTCTTCACCTCTCCATAGCAAAAGGACAGGATTTCTCCCGGGCGTAATTTATATACATTTTCAAAAATAGTGTCCGGTTCTGCAATATATTGCTGATAAAGGAACCGTGGTAATACATCGGTACGGATCTCTTCCTGAAATCCGGGACGTTTCATTAACGGCTTTAGTTCTGATCCAAAATACAGATTGCCGTCTTCGATCTCATAGTACAGGGGCTTCTTGCCAATACGGTCACGAATCAGGTATACCGTATCTCCTTCCCGATCATACAGGCAAATGGCAAACATGCCATTAAAATGATCCACACAGGAAATTCCCCACTTGAGATAAGCGGCAATAATCACTTCCGTATCACAATCCGAAACAAAAGGATATCCCTTCAATTCTTCACGAATCTGCCGGAAGTTATAGATTTCTCCATTATAAACAACGCTCACTCTGCCATCAGCCGAATGCATCGGCTGATGCCCCAATGAAGATAAATCCAGAATAGCGAGGCGACGCTGTGCAAGTCCAATAGAATATCCCTGCTTCATCGGATAAATCTCCACACCGCCATCATCAGGGCCACGATGAACCATGGTTTCATTCATTGCATGGAGCTCATCCCTTGTAATATTCTGTTTTGAAACAAAGCCGCATATTCCACACATGCCAATGCTCCTTATCACAATTCTCTGATAAAACAGAACGCACCAGACTTCTTACCGATTCCATGCCTGTATACGATCCTCAATAAAATCTCTCCATTGTTCAAAAATAGATGAGACATTAACCCGATCCACAATTTTCCTGGCTTCGTTCCCCAATCTTTCTGCTAATACCCGATCCTCAAGCAAACGATTAATTCCTTCTTCCATAGCTTTCACATCTTTAACAGGAATTAACAGACCATCAACTTCATTCGTCATAATGGTTGCCGGTCCTCCACATGGGCAATCCGTTGCTACGATAGGAAGCCCCAACGCCATAGCCTCTATAAGTGCATTAGGCAGTCCTTCCCAATCAGAAGAAAATGCATAAACAGAAGCATCTGCCAAATCCTTTTCTAAATGATCCGAATCTCCCATAAGGAAAATAAAGTTCTGCGCTGCATAATCATCAATTTTCTTCAGTAGTTTTTCTTTGGTTCCATCTCCAGAATCTCCCCCATAAAACTGGAGAATATAATCAGGATGTCTCTCATGAACCTTAACAAAGGCATCAATCAGCATTGTCTGATTCTTCATATTAACCAGACGTCCTGACTGTACCACCGCTTTTCTACGTTCAACAGGTCGTTCTACTTCCACATATTTGGGATTGACTGCATTTAAAATAATGCAGGAATTGTCCTGCAAATATGGTCTGAAAAAATCCCGTTGTCCATAGGTCTGAAAGACTGCACCTGCTGCCTTTGGAAACAACAGTTTAATCTGAATCTTATCTGACACAGAATCGTAATGTCCCACAGGATCTGTACGGCAACATACAATCACTGGAATTTTTGTTTCCCAGGCTGCTGACAATGCCCGATAGATTGCCCGGTGTGCAAACGCAATCACCATATCCGGCCTTTCCTTCTTAAGAAACTTTCTTAAATACTTGATAC
>CAVJLN010000158.1:0-3654 GCA_963650485.1 Bacteroidaceae bacterium | reverse complement strand
CAACCCATGCGGTTGATGCTTGCAAGGAGTATGCGATCGCTGGAAACAGCGACCGTTAACTCCATATATTTGATGCTAGAGGGCACATAGTCTTCGGATTATGGGCCTATTTTTATAAGTAGAGAGGAGAATCAGGAATGATGTATAGCAGAGTTGTTACGTGCCCAATATGTTCAAAAAGGACTTTCCTGAGGATTCAGGACGGCGGTTATTTAAATGAATACCCTGTTCGTTTCAACTGCATCAACTGCAGAGCTCTTATCAAGGGAAAGTATGTAATGGATCCTAAAGCACAGCACAGGGGACTTATTATGGTGAATGCTAAGGCAGAAGAATGTAATCCAGATCCTGTTACTTTGACGGTCCCAAATGTTGACTATGTTGCTGAGGTTTCAGGCGAACTTCCATGCCATATTGTAAAAGAGTATAAGGGTGGTATTCCAGAGTCTCCATTTATGCATGCGGCAGAATATATTGAGGACATGCAGGCCCATATTGAACGATTGAAATACTTTACCAATAACATGGAAGAGTGGAAAGCAACAAAGAGTACCGCATTTCAGCTTTTAGATGATGGAAGTATAGATTTTATTTCTACTGCTTTAAAAAATAAAATGGGGAAATACTCGTATGAGTGTGATCATTATTTGAAATCTTTGCATTGCCTACAAGAAGTGGTGCTGGAGGAAACAAAATACATTTTTTTTGATAAAAGTCAGGATGAATTTGTTAATTCTATACGTAAGGCTTTAACAGAAATTGATAAAGAAACTTTGCATTCATTTGTAGATGGGTTGGGTGGAATTGATGAGCTGATACTGGCATATCGAAAGACAATTGAAGTAGTTTCAGATTTTATGACTATCTATCCAAATTTGTTGCCAGCTGAGACTTATTGTTTATTTAAGAAAAAAGAGGGCGCTAATACTTGTATTGCAACATGCTCATTCAATGATATAAAGACTTTCTACCAAGACACATACGAAAGCCTGTTGTCATTATTGATGATACCAGTTTGCTTGGATAATATATCGACGAGAGGTGATTATCAGTCATTTGCTTCGACTTATGATGATGTTTATTGTTCTCCAAAGTTTTCTAGAAATTTACGCTGGTATCGAGGCTTAGATAATGGGACGAGAATTAACAAGCTTGATGAGAATGAAGCTTTCCAAAAACTAATTTGTCTACCGGCTAATAGACTATTAAGAAATGGAATAGGCCATAATAATATTCAGTTCGATAGTATTAATCAGATCATCACTGCTTTCGATATGAAGAAGAAAGGAAAAATCAACTATCAGGATTCACTCATGAATGTTGCAGTTGATTGCCTGGGGTTAACAAAAACTGCGGTAATTTTATCTGAAATGATTTTATATCTGCTTCGTTTGGAATTTAGGCGCGAAGGAATCTATAGTATAATTCATCCTAGATTTTATAAGGGTGCGCAACCAAATGATAAGTGTCCTTGTGGAAGCGGATTAAAATATAAAAAGTGTTGTAAGAATGATGTGGAAAAAGTTCTGAGAAATTAATTGCAATGGACCTGTGGGTAGCAATACCTGCAGGTCTTCTTTTTTTGCTCTTTTTTCGGCTTTCACCGGAATTTTCTCGGCTTATGGCGCTTAGGAAGATAGAGGAGGTGCCAGACATGTACACAGCTGAGAAACAAGCATTGCCTTGGTGGCAGAAATACACGCTCACTCTTGAGGAGGCTGCCGAATATTTTGGCATTAGCTATAAGAAGCTCCGACTATTCTGCAAGAACCATGCAGATGAGGATTTCCTGCTCTGGAATGGGAACAGAGCTTTGATCAAGAGGGAGCAGTTTGAGAAGTACCTGGATACGCAGATGACTGTGATCTAGGACGGTGAAAGATTAAAGAATTTTGTGGAAGATTTGCCTTGCATGTGTTATACTTTTTAGGACATGGGCGCATACACGCCTATGACAACATAATATAATCGCTTTGCAAGGCTCTCCCAATCGAAAGGAGAGATCACATGAGTGAAAAACGAAGAGATAATAAGAATCGTATTCTTCACACAGGAGAGAGCCAAAGGCCTGATGGAAAATATATGTATCGTTATGTTGATGCCAATGGCAAGACACAGTGCCTCTATAGCTGGAGGCTGGTAAAGACAGATACAGTTCCTGAGGGAAAGAGAGATAACGGAGCATTACGAGACATCGAGAAACGAGTTCAGAGAGATGTGGACGATGACATCACACCGGAAGGCGACGGGTATACAGTTTTAACTCTGGTTCAGAAATATATTTCACAGAAGACCGGAGTAAAGAATACCACCAGAGCCGGATACGGAACAGTGATCAACGTCCTGAAGTCTGAGGCCTTCGGCAAGAAACGAATTGATAAGGTTAAGCTTTCCGATGCAAAGGCCTGGCTCATCAAATTGCAGCAGGAGGATCATAAGAGCTTCTCTACAATTCATACCATCAGGGGAGTTGTCAGACCGGCATTTCAGATGGCTGTTGACGATGATCTGATCAGAAAGAATCCATTTGAATTTCAGATGGCAACCGTTCTGGTTAATGACGCTGTTACTCGTGAAGCAATTACAAGAAAAGAGGAAAGAACCTTTTTAGAGTTCATTAAGAACGACACTCACTACGCAAGATACTATGATGGCATTTACATTCTGTTTAAGACAGGAATGCGTATCTCAGAATTTACGGGTCTGACCTTGGCTGATCTTGATATGGAGAACAGAACCATAAATATAGATCATCAATTGCAGAAGACCGGGACGTTGGTCTATATTGATACTACAAAGACATACGCCGGTCGCAGAGTGATTCCGATGACGGATGATGTGTATGAAGCTTTCCAGAGAATATTGGCTGCGAGACCTAAGATGAAGGTGGAGCCGATGATCGATGGATATTCTGGCTTCCTCTGCTTTGACAAGGATGGAAAACCGATGGTGGCAATGCACTGGGAGAAATACTTCCAGCACGCAGTTGAGAAATACAACAGCATCTACCGTGTTCAGCTTCCTAAAATCACACCTCACGTCTGCCGTCATACTTACTGTTCTAACATGGCCAAGTCCGGAATGAATCCCAAGGTACTCCAGTATCTGATGGGACACAGCGACATCTCCGTAACCCTGAACACTTACACACATTTGAAATTGGATGATGCGAAGGAAGAGATGGAGAAGATGGCTCAGGCGCAGGAAGCAGCACAGGAGATAAACCGTGCTACAGGACAGGAACAGAAGCTTCAGGAAAAAGGCTGGAAGATGGCTTAAATAAAGGATTGTAGGCTCGGATGAGCCTATATATTTTTCAGTATATTCTGCCATTTACACCATCCAAATGCCAAAAAAATCGGCGATGTGTAAAACGGATTTTCAGAGGTCATTTTACACAGATTTTTACACAGTTTGATGGGAAAAACACGCCAAAACAGGTCAAAATAAGTCGAAATAATAGAAGCGGGAAGTAGTGAGAAACCGCGTAAAATAAGGAGTTTTAAGCATGATACGAGTACTTTTCGTCTGCCACGGCAACATCTGCCGCAGCCCGATGGCGGAATTTGTGATGAAGGATATTGTTTCGAAAGCGGGCTTGTCCGCACAGTTTGACATCGCCTCTGCGGCGACAAGCACGGAGGAGATCGGAAA
>CAVJLN010000157.1:0-3677 GCA_963650485.1 Bacteroidaceae bacterium | reverse complement strand
GACTCCGGAAATGGAGAGAAAAATGGAAAATACAATTGGAAAGAGAATTAGAGAATGCAGAAAGAATAAAGGGATGACACAGGAAGCACTTGCCGAAGCAATGCTTACAGATAAGAGCACGATTTCCCTTTATGAGAATGACAAAATTGATATCAAGTGTAGTGTCCTTCTTGAACTTGCAAGGGTACTTGGATGTAAAGCCGGATATCTGCTTGAGGGAGAGACAAGGGAAAGTATGGACGCTGACTTTTTTAGTATTCTGTCTAATATTAAGGATCCTGAGGTGAAAGCAATAGCCTTGAAACAGTTGGAAGCGCTGGCAACGATTGGTTAGAAGTGCTGATATATGAAATCAAAGTTGAGTGGGACTCAATTTTTGTTGAGTCTTTGGGGAACGATTTTTACTCCGCAGTTATCTACAATAATTCCTGTAAACAAGAGTAAACGTACGAAAGCTCAAGGAATGAAGATATAAAAGGAGACCAGTGATGACAGAAAAGAATCTTATTAAAGTTTATACAGGTGCTACAAATGAAAAACGTATTGATATTATTATCAAAAACTATAGTGATTTTATCGGAATTGTGGATGGATATACAGATGGACTTCGATACATGATTGAAAGTGAGAAGGAAAGCAATCATTGGCAGGAAGTGGGTGACCTCGGTGTACGAATCCAGGCAGGCGGAATGCCGGGAGATCCCACTGCTAAGAAGGCCATTAACAATATCATTACCAGAGATGCTCTTATTAACTGTGATTTTTCAGATGGTGTGCTGGACGGAGTTGATAATGCAGAAATCTATATCAGGGATGCATATATTCTTAAATCCATGAGAAAAGACTATAACCTGTTCAACAGCCAGCTTGCAATCCTTGGAGCAGATAGGGAAATGTATATAAAGTATCTGCGAAGGGATTTGAGCATTTCAGATATTGCAGAGGAGATGGGAGTTACATATGAGTCTGCAAAAGTGCAGCTGCAGAGATTTAGAAGAAGAGTGAAGTCGCAGGTATTAAATTTCATGAAAGGACAGTTGGGAGGTATTGCATAATGGAAAAAATTACAGAAAACACAACAGAAAAAAGATGTTACACAGTAAAGGAACTGCAGGAGATACTGGGAATCAGTAGACCAACGGTATATGAGCTTTTAAAGAAAAACGAATTTCGTTGGATCCAGATTGGTACGAAGTATCGTATATCTAAGAGAAGCTTTGATGAGTGGCTGGATCAGAAGAGTGAAATTAAAGCATGAGAACGTAAATTTACGTTCTACAGGTTTTGTAACTTTTCATGTTATATTGACGGAAATAATCGAAGGAGGCGAAAAATATGGGAATCAGTATGGAATCACAGAAAGAAACTATCCTAGATAAAACAAAAAAGACCATGTCCGTGCCGGAGATGCGAAGGCTTCTGGGAATCAAGAAGACAGAGAGCTACTGGCTGGTGCATCGGAATTTCTTCCAGACACATATTGTGAATGGTCAGATGCGGGTAGATATAGCAAGTTTTGAAAAATGGTATGCCAACCAGGTCAAGCATAAGAAGGTAAACGGTGAGGAACCGGGAGCCGAGCTGATGAAAAGATCTTATTCTTTTCGAGATGCGGCCAATTTGCTTGGTATCCATTCGTCAAATCTCTATGAAATCTGGCGTGACCAGGAGTTGGAGACGGTAACTGTGGATTTTACAAAGAGAATTCCGATAGAAGTATTTGAAGAGTGGTATGAGAATCAGATTATGTACCAGAAAGTTGGAAAGATGCCTACCATAGGAGATCTGGAGAAAGATTATATCCGTTTGCAGGATGCAGCCGATCTTCTTGGAATCACAAAAGAAAAGATGTCTGTCATTACCAGGGCCAGCCGATTTAAAGAATATTTTGAAATCCGCGTGTTTGAGGATAAGAAGTGGATCTCAAAAAAGAGCTTCCAATACTTTTTGAATGCACAGAGTGTGTATCAGGTCACAAGGACGCCAGAGAAAGAAGATCCTGTTAAACAAGGAAATATGGAAACAAAAGAATATATTTCCAGACAGGAGGCAGCTGCCCTGGCAGGAGTTACCAGTGGAACGATTACAAAATGGATACAGATGGAGCACTTTTCAAGTGTTGGAGCGGGAAGGGCGCTGAGAATACATCGGAATGAATTTCTGGATTGGCTGAAGGAATACAGGAAGGGAGTTTAAGCGTATGGCTTATATCAGAAAACGTAAGAATTCATACAGTGTAGTATATCGTGTGAAAGATGCAGAAGGCATGGAGCATCAAAAATCGGAAGGCTATGCAACACAGAAGGAAGCAGAAAAGCGTAAAAAGGAAATCGAATATAAGCAGTCTCTGGGAACCTTTGTGGTTCCGAAATGTACCAGAGTGAAAGACTTGGTACGTGAGTATGTCAGGATCTACGGTCATAATGAATGGGGCGTATCTACTTATGATGGCAATGTAGGACTGATCAATAACTATATTCTTCCAACCATCGGGGAGACACCACTGTCGGAAATCAATAACCATTTCATGGAAAAATATTATGCAAGCCTTTTGAAAATGCCGGCAGTAAAGAGTACCAGAAATCAAAACGAGGATAAAACAATTACCCCAGCAACCGTTCATCAGATTCATAAGGTATTAAGGAGCTGTTTCAGACAGGCGGTAAAATGGGAAATGATGGACAAGAACCCGGCAACGGACGCAACGCTGCCAAAGTATAAAGCCAAAGAGCGGGAAATCTGGACAGCAGAAATGCTGATGCAGGCAATCGATGCCTGTGAAAATAAGTGGCTTAAGGTAGCATTTCACCTGGCATTTGCAGCTACCGTTCGTATCGGTGAGTTGCTGGGACTGACCTGGGATTGTGTGGATATATCGGAGGCAGCAATTGAAGAGAATCGAGCATATATTTTTATCAACAAGCAGGTGGAACGTGTATCCAGAAATGCTATGGACGAGCTGGATTCCAAAGAGGTGATTCTGGTTTTCCCTTCTCAGAGGAAAAATAATAGAACGGTAAGAGTGCTGAAAACACCGAAAACGGATACCAGTGAGCGAAAAGTATATATTCCAAAATTTGTTGCACAGCTTCTGGCTGATATTAAGAAGGAACAGGAAGAACTAAAGGATATCCTGGGAAGTGAGTATCAGGATTACAACCTGGTTATGGCTACGACCTTTGGTCTTCCAATCGGAGACAGCTATCTGCGTGACCAGATGCAGAAAGTCATAGATGAGCAGGGACTGCCGGATGTGGTTTTTCATAGTCTTAGACATACAAGTGTCACATATAAACTCAAACTTAGTGGTGGTGATATCAAGGCTGTACAGGGAGATTCCGGACATGCGCAGGCCGATATGGTAACAGAAGTGTATGGCCATATTATTGATGAGGACAGGCGAAAGAATGCACAGCGGATGGAGGACGCATTTTATAATCGTGAAAATCTTAATCCCCGGATGAAAGGGGAAGATGTGAGCCAGGCAGCAAATACAGTAACTGTACCGGAAGGCGTGGATGCACAACTTTTGATGAAGGTTCTGAGAAATCCGGAGATGGCAGCACTACTGACGAGTCTGGCGAAGAGTATGAAGATATAGGGGGAGCTGATTATTTGCGGTAGCACTTCCGGTGGGATTAAAATTTGTTCTGAAATTTGTCTTCAAAGCGGCAAAA
>CAVJLN010000156.1:0-3684 GCA_963650485.1 Bacteroidaceae bacterium | reverse complement strand
TCTGCCTTAAAATAAGCAATTTTACTGCGAATTATTTTTACCTTTCAAAGCTGGCTTTTCCCTACCTGTTCTTCGACGAACCGGCAGATCGCTCCTGCCGCATCCCCCGGAATCCATTTATGCTGATTGCGGATCATGGTTTCCCTTGCCTGTTCACTATCGAGTGCATCAAGTGCCCGGAACAGCTCTTCTTTCGTCCTGACTGCCGGAATGGCCATGCCCCGGTTCTTAAAGCATTTCAGGTTCTTGCTTTCACATCCCGGAATCGGGGATATGTGGATCAGCGGAACTCCTGCAACCGCAGCCTCCGTGGAGGAAAGTCCTCCCGGCTTTGTCAGATAAAGGTCACAGGCCTTCAAATAATCCGGCATCCGGTCCGTAAAATTAAGCGGGATTACCTTTTGGCTGGGGTGTGCTTTCAGCTTATCATAAAGCTTCTGAAAGCTTCCGCAAAGAACGATGAGCCGCACATTCTCTTCGTTTTCGTAACACTCCAACAAATACTCCACCATCTGCTCAATGCGTCCGGCACCCATACTTCCACCCGATACCAGAATATAACGCTTGTCCTCTTCCAATCCAAGCTTCGCAATCGCTTCCTTACGGGATTCCTTCTGTGAAAACTGCTTTGACACTGGAATTCCAAGAGGCTGCAGCTTTTCTTCCGGAATATGGAAACGCAGGAAATCCTTTTTCAGGGACTCCATCGGAATCACATACGCATCACAGTCCGTTTCCTCGGTAAAGGGAATGCAGGCATAGTCCGTTGCAATAAACAGCGTAAACGGAAACTCCTCCCCGGACAATTTCAGATAAGTAATCATTTCTGCCGGATAAAGGTGCGTCATGATCACCGCATCAAAATGATTCTCCTTCAGATAATCGTTGAGACACCGTGCGGCCTTGTGATTCACCCCATACACCGGGGAATGCCCCGGAAGCCTCCGGTAGGCCTCTCCAATGTTATAGATCACTCCAAAAAACCGCGGCATCCTCTTTGCAATAAAAATATACAGACCGTCAATCACTCTGGTCAACGCCATGCTGCGCAGCATATAGGGATTCATCAGATGGACATGATGCCCCCGGCGTTCCATTTCTTCCTTTACGGCCTTCGCTGCGGAATTGTGCCCGCCGCCTGTACCACATGTTAAAATCAGCGCATCCATAGTAATTTAATCCTCATTCTTTCCCGTTCTTCTGTACTGAGTTTCATTCGTATGCACACAATAATCGTAATGATGACAAAGCCAACCCTAACCGCCGGTACAACGTTTGTCATGAAAAATCCTGCCAGCGTCACAAGGTATGCGGCAATCGTCCGGTAAAAATGTGGTTCCACGCAGATCACCATCGAAAAGAGAATGAAAATAAATGCAAACAGTAATACCGGCATCCAGTAGGGATATAAGCCCATCAGGGATCCAAAGGAGACGGCAATCCCCTTTCCTCCATGGAACTTCTGAAACAGGGGAAAGGTATGTCCCAATACCGGAGCAGCGATCACAAGCGCCGTCCAGCCATCCAGTAACGCCTCCGGTCCCATTCCTCTCATATAGAAATAAACCGGGAGGATTCCCTTTAACAATTCACAAAACAGGGTCAGAACACCACACCAGAAACCGCCCTGCACAAAGGCATTCGCCGTTCCCGGGTTTCCATCGGTACTTCCCTGTGTAATGTCGGTTCCACACAGTAGTTTTCCCCAGACCTTCGCATATAACACACTGCCGGACAAATATCCAATCAGTATAAATAACAGTGGTTTCCCCATCATAAGTATTACTCCTTTTATAGCCGCTTGTTTTTCCTTCGGCTTGCTTCACTCACATGCCCGTGCTTCGCACTCCCTGTCTGCTTTCAGCAGACGCATGTTCGTTAATGAGCCCAGAAAAACAAATGTCTGCTTCGCAGCCGCTTGTTTTTCTCTGAGGCTCATTAGATTATAGCAAATTTCCTATATAATTTCTACCAGATCCCACAGAATGAACAAATTCTATCAATATCGACACCAATAGTCCTTGACTCTACAACAGTTGTAAAGTTTATGATAACCTTGTTTTCATCATAAGTCATTACAATGAAAGGATTATTATAAATTATGGAACGCAATTATACAACCGGAAGTGTTTTCAAAAATATCCTGATTTTCTCTCTGCCTTATTTATTTTCGTATTTTTTGCAGACCTTATACGGAATGGCGGATTTATTCATCATCGGGCAGTTTGAGGGCGTAGCAAGTACCACCGCCGTTTCCATCGGCTCCCAGGTCATGCATATGCTCACCGTTATGATCGTCGGACTTGCGATGGGAGCGACCGTCAGTATCGGTCAGGCGATCGGTGCCAATAACCGGAGGGAAGCAGCCTCCGATATTGGCAATACCGTAACCCTGTTCCTGCTGCTTTCCCTTGTACTAACGGTTGTGCTGCTTGTGCTGGTAAAGCCGATCGTATCCATCATGTCTACTCCCTCCGAGGCGGTAGACGGAACGATTGCGTATCTCACGATCTGCTTTATCGGAATTCCTTTTATCACCGCATATAACATCATCAGTTCCATTCTGCGCGGTATGGGAGACTCCAAAAGTCCCATGTATTTCATTGCCATTGCCTGCATTGTGAATATTATTCTGGATTACATCTTTATGGGAGCTCTTCATTTAGGACCTGCCGGAGCCGCTCTCGGCACGACACTTTCCCAGACGATCAGTGTTGCAGCAGCCCTTATTTTCCTTTTGAAAAAGGAGCATGACCTTTCCCTGCACAGATCAGACTTCAAGCCACAGTCCCCGATTATGGGACGGATTCTGAAAATCGGTGTCCCGATTGCAATGCAGGACGGACTGATTCAGGTTGCCTTTATTCTCATTACGATCATTGCCAATCAACGCGGGCTTACCGATGCTGCTGCTGTTGGCATCGTAGAGAAAATTATCAGCTTCCTGTTCCTCATACCCTCCTCGATGCTCTCTACCGTTTCTGCCCTCAGTGCGCAGAATATTGGTGCCAATAAGCCGGAACGGGCAAAGCAGACGCTCCGCTATGCGATTTATCTGGCTGCCGGATTCGGAATTATGATTTCTATTCTGATCCAGTTTGTTGCAGAACCGGTCGTTTCCCTGTTTACCTCGGATGGCGATGCAATTCTTGCAGGCGGTCAGTATCTGCGCGGTTATATCTGGGACTGCTTCTTTGCCGGTATCCATTTCAGCTTCAGCGGTTACTTCTGTGCCTGCGAGAAATCCGGAATATCCTTCCTGCATAATATCGTTGCGATTGTACTGATGCGTGTGCCCGGCGTCTATCTTACCTCGAAGCTGTTCCCTGCAACGCTTCTTCCCATGGGACTTGCTACCGCAACCGGCTCCCTCGTATCCGTCATCATCTGTGTGATTGCATACTGTGTCATTGAACGCAAGGCAGGAAAGGAATTGCCATTATAGTATTCTCCATGCTATAATAGCTTATTGCTTATGATCTTTGAATTATCTTGAATATTCTGCTGCATCATTTTCGGAAGAAGAGCCAGAAAACACCTCCCCTTGAGATTGAAAAAGCCAAAGCAGAACGAAAGGATTATTTGTCAAGAAAGGAGTCTGTAAAACATTATGAAAACCTGGAATAATTATGATTAGGTAGTCAAAAGGGTATTTGTATTTTATCCTTTTCACGATAGGAACTT
>CAVJLN010000155.1:0-3723 GCA_963650485.1 Bacteroidaceae bacterium | reverse complement strand
TTTGGTGCTGTATCCGATAGCAGCGGCAAGGTCATCCTGGTAAATGCCACGCTGCTCCCGGATTTCTCTGATATTATTGGTAACCGCCATAAGAATCCCTTCTTTCAGTTCTATAGATATTTTCTTATTGTCAATTATGCAAAATAATGTGTCCGATAAAAAGGACTTGCAATTTTTATCGGCAATGTCCTGTAATAGCAGAAACATCAGATTTTCCAAGAACTTTTCCAAATATGTCTAAGCGGTCATTTTCTCCAACCTTGATAGGTGCATACTTTTCATTGAGTGAGATAAGGAAAATTCCGTCTTTATCGTCCTTTAACTTCTTGATATAGGCTTCTCCGTTAAGAGCGAAGATGCCGATTTCTCCATTAGCAACAGATTCCTGTTGTAATACCCATGCAATCTGACCATCATGGAATTCAGGTTCCATACTGTCACCACTAATACGGACACCGAAAGTAGTATCTTCCGGCAGGATAGATTCATCTATGCGTACAGTCTCTTTCGGTCCGTCTACAAGGAAGTTACCGGTTCCGGCTGATACGGCATTTTCAAAAATATCAATGCTTCGGAATGGAATTATCTTAGCAGTCTGCTTTTCATACATTCCGGATGCGTGGAGCAGATTGATATAATCCATAGCTTTTTCCCTGCCTTCATCAGTAAGTGATGAAAAAGGATCAGCAGGATTTACTCCGAAATATGCTTCATACATGTTAGTAATACCAAGGATTCTACACACTTTGTAAAATATGGTAACGCTCGGCTCAGCAAGATTTCTCTCCCAGTTGGATATGGCTTTATAGGAAATGGTGATGCCTTCCTTTGCCAGTTCATCAGCGAGATCCTGCTGGAGCAAGCCTTTCTTTTTTCTATATGTTGAAATGATTTCTCCGATTGAGTACATACATACGCCTCTTTTCTTTCATTTTGTTGATTTCAAATGTCTCTTTTCACTCCATAGTATATAGCAATAGTGCCAATTATTCAAGTTAAAAATCCAATATAATGAGAAAAAGGACACATGTGTCCGTTGACAGTCGATTATTCTTGGGGTTATACTATGCCCTGTAAGAAACATTACTCATATACTTGGACTAAAGGTTATGGTAGTGACAGATTAAATGCAGGAGGTGATGAAGATGGGAGACAGGGTAATACTTCATTCGGATATCAACTGTTGTTATGCTTCGATTGAGCATCTGCATCATCCGGAGCTTGCAGGAAAGCCACTGGCAGTAGGCGGTGACCCGGAGGCAAGACATGGGATTGTCTTAACAGCCGACTATATTGCCAAGAAGTACGGTGTGAAAACAGGAATGGCACTCTGGCAGGCAAAGCAGGTCTGTCCTGACATAACGTTTGTTTCACCAAGAATGGACTTATATCTTCGATTCTCAGGAATGGCACATGAGATATATGCAGAATATACGGACAGACAGGAGCCATATGGGATTGATGAGTGCTGGCTTGATGTGACAGGGAGCAGCTCCCTTAAAGGGGATGGATTGCTTATCGCACAGGAAATCAGCAGGAGAATGAAGTCAGAGCTTGGTATCACAGTAAGTGTTGGTGTTTCTTTCAATAAGATATTTGCAAAGCTTGGTTCTGATTATAAGAAGCTTGATGCAATCACAACTATGTATAAGAGTGAGTTTAAGCAGAAGGCATGGTCACTTCCGGTGGCAGATCTTCTATACGTTGGCAAAAGTACGAACAGAAAGCTTGCATTATTTGGTATTAAAACCATAGGTGATCTTGCAAGGGCAGATGAAGATGTGCTTAACAGTCACCTTGGAAAGATGGGCAGTATCTTATGGTCGTTTGCTAATGGCTATGATGATTCACCGGTCAAGCTGGAGAATACCCACGCTCCAATCAAATCGGTGGGAAACAGCACAACGACACCAAAGGATTTAGTATGCGATGAGGATGTAAAGATTGTTCTTTATATTCTGGCTGAGAGTGTTGCAGCAAGACTTCGTGAGAATGGATTCCGGTGCAGAGTGGTTGAGATAAGTGTCAGGGATAATGAGTTATTCTCTTTTACCCGTCAGAAAAAGATTGACCATGCAACGAATATCACCGGAGAGATAGCTGCATATGCTTATCAGATATTTAAGGAAAACTATAACTGGAGCAAGCCAATCCGCAGTGTTGGTGTCCGAGGTGCAGACCTAGTAACAGATAATTATTGGGAACAGATTGATTTGTTCTCAAGTGTGGAGAAGCGTGAAAAGCAGATGAAGATGGATTCAGCGGTGGATGAGATACGCAGAAGATTTGGATTTTACAGTATCCAGAGGGGACTCATGTACCGGGACAGGATTCTATCGGCAGTTAATGCAAAAGAAGAACACACAGTACATCCACATGGGTATTTTTCAGGTTAGCAACGAGAAGTGCCAGATAATCAAGGCACAGATGTGTTGTGCTTGCACATAAACATATGGGACTTGGTTATCTGATACGGCGACTGCCGTGAGCGAAATGAAGCGAAGCGGAATTGAGCTGCACTACGAGTAGCGATAGAGTTAAAGAAGAGGGAGGCGGAACATGAGCGAAGCAGCAAGAATTGATCTGGTAGACAGAGCACCATTGACGGAGAAACAGCAGAATGTGTATGAAAGCATTATGCAATATCAGCGTGTGAATGGTTATGCTCCTACTATCAGGGAGATATGCAAGATGGTAGGGGTGGCATCGACTTCAAGTGTTTATGCACATCTGAAAATATTAGAAGAAAAAGGCTATATAGCAAGGAAGATGGATGCTTCCAGAGCAATAGCAATCTTGTAAGGAAGGTGATTACATTGAGCAATAAGGTATATGTTGATGTACTTGCAGAGTTTTCAAAGGACGGACTGCTCATTCCCAAAGAGATAACATGGGAAGATGGCAGAAAGTATGAGATTACACGAGTAAAAGACAAGCGCAGAGCAGCCAGTACAAGGGCTGGCGGTGTTGGAGAGCGTTATACCTGTGTGGTAGATGGAAAGGAAATATTCCTTTTCTATGAAGATAACAATATGTGGTTTATGGAAAGAGCCGGAGCCTGATGTGATTGTGTGCTGACAGCACAATTCATATCAGTTGGCTTTAGATCAGCAAAGCCGGGGAATGTGCAGACATTCATCGGAACTCCCGGCAAAAGGCTTGCAAAGGTGATTTCCCTTTCCTTTACGAGTACAGAATTGTAGATTGATGATTTTGTATGAATAAGGAGCGAACTGAATGAACAAAGGAAATGTTATAGAAATTAGATGTAAAAAATGCAATAAGTTAATGATGGAATACTTTGTATGCGGTGATGATTCCGCTGTGGCACTTCAGAATATCGGAATTAAGTGTGACAGATGCAAGCGAGTGATGATACTCAAGAAGTATTCCGAGGGAATGATGAAGGAACATTCTGAGAATGGGACTTTCAGAATATAACGATTGACAATTAAATTACAGCCCACCTGATAAGGGCACATCGAAAGATGGAAGCACCAGAGACGCAGGGGAAACGAACAGTATTTATGATACTGGTTTCCTCGTGCGTCTTTTTTTGTGCTGTAAAGGTAATCCGACTTGTTCGTTTCCAAGGGCGGCAAGGAGGATTTATGAGCAGTAAAGCACAGACAAGAGAAAAGGATTATGAAAGAGGATTACGAATTGCTGACAGGAGAAAGGCAAAGGGATTATCACAGGATGAGTTAGCTCATAGGGTAGGCA
>CAVJLN010000154.1:0-3747 GCA_963650485.1 Bacteroidaceae bacterium | reverse complement strand
GAGATTGATCTCGGAAAGCCTTTCCGTCGCCTGACTATGACAGAGGCGGTCAAGGAGCAGACCGGCATCGATTTTGATGCCATCAGCAGTGATGAAGAGGCGAAGGCATTGGCCAAGGAAAAGGGCATTGAATTCGAGGATCGTCACAAGAAGGGCGACATCGAAAATCTTTTCTTCGAGGAGTTCTGTGAGGAGAAGATGATTCAGCCTACCTTTATCATGGATCATCCGGTGGAGATTTCCCCGCTGACCAAGAGAAAGCCTTCTGATCCCAGCAAGGTGGAGCGTTTCGAGCTTTATATCTACGGACGTGAGATGTGCAATGCCTACTCTGAGCTGAACGATCCCATCGACCAGCGCGAGCGTTTTGCTGCACAGGATGCTCTGGCAGATGCCGGTGATGAAGAGGCAAACCATACCGATGAGGATTTCCTGCATGCCATGGAGATCGGCATGCCGCCCACCGGAGGTATCGGATACGGTATTGACCGTCTGGTAATGTTGCTAACTGATAGCCCGGCAATCAGGGATGTATTGCTGTTCCCGACGATGAAGTCTATTGATAAATAATGCCTTATTTCAAGGGATTCTGCGGTATTGCGAAGAGGGGGTACAGCGAAAGTACAGCAAATAGCTACTGCTCCAAGCTGTATAAACGCCGTAAATACTGACTTCAAAATACAGCAAGTACCATTGAGCAAAAAGAGAACCGAATAATTTGTACTTACGAAGGACACTTTTCTAAGAAAAAATTCTTAGGGAAGTGTCCTTTTTGCGTGCCGGCCACAATCGAGATGAAGCAAAGCGGAATCAAGGTGAGGCTTGGCTCGTGGCCAAGGGATCCAGTCTAAGCAGCTTCGCCGCAAAGCTTCAAAAAGTCATTGAACCAGAAAACAAAGCACAATGAATCAAGGAGGACAAGGATTATGGCAGCAACAAAAAGAGTAGATGATAAGAAATTTGTTCGTTACAAAGAGGGAGCAAAATTGTATTCCATGTGTCAGTCAAAGTTTGAGGATATGGCCAGAGATGCCGGTGCGATTTACAAGCTGAATAAGCTGGTGCTGGTAAATTGCGAGATCTTCGAGGAATATCTGGAAACATTCCACATCGTAGAATAAGGAGGCTGAGGGTATGGCATTCAAGGAATACAGAGAAATGAAGGTTTGTAAGCAGTCCGGATATCATTATAAACCTACACCGACAATTATCCTGAAAGGACAGTGGCTGCAGGAACTTGGATTATCGTATGGCGACAAGGTTCGCGTGAAATGTGAAAAGGGAAGGCTCACCATCACAAAGGCGGAAGAATCGATACTTACATTCCCGGAAGCAACAGTAACTTCTGTGATGAAGGTGGCAGAATCAAAGAACAATTACGGAAGGAGGTGCCGCTGATGGGAAAGGTGTATATGTGTGGATCCTTTAAGGGTGGCGTTGGAAAAACGGTTACCACTTTTAACTTGGCATATTCCTTCGCTGCAATGGGAAAGAAGGTGCTGGCTGTCGATTTTGACAGCCAGGCCAATCTCAGCACATGCTTCGGTGTGGAGGATACAGAAAAAGTGCCGGTGAGCATTGGTAATCTGATGATGTCTGTTATGGATGAGGAAGAACTGCCGGAACCTCCGGAATATATTTGCACGAGAAAAGGCGTGGATTATATTCCTTCTTCTATGCTGCTGTCGGCGGTGGACAGCAAATTGCGGCTGGAAATGGGTGCTGAGGGAATGCTGAGACGAATCCTGGAGCCGCTGAGAGAAAGATATGATGTGATCTTACTGGATACCTGTCCGTCCCTGGGGGCATTGAACATCAATGCAATGACCGCAGCAGATGAGGTGATCATCACGGTGAATCCGCAGCTTCTGGCTATGATGGGATTGCAGGATTTTCTCAGAACAGTAAGAAAAATAAAGAGCCGCATTAACGAAAAACTGCTGGTTGCAGGTATCTTGCTGACCATGTGTGATGCCAGGACAAATCTTTGCAGGGCAATTACAGAGGAGGTAGCGGATACCTTCCGGGGACAGATCCGGCTCTTTGACAGCATGATACCAACGACAGTGAAAGTCGGAGAATCTGTTTATTACAGCGAACCGCTTCTGGAATATGCACCGGAGACGAAGGCCTGCGTGGCATATCAAAATCTGGCAAAGGAGTTGATGTTACATGAAGGCGAATGAACCGAAACGGAAAATTTTTCATGATGCGGTGGATTTGCTGGGTGATAGTAACGTGGCTTTTACTGCAGCGGGTGGAGTCCAGATGCAGCTGGTGGACGGTATAAGAGCATTTCATGATCATCCATTTCACCTGTATGAAGGTGAACGTCTGGATGACATGGTGGAGAGTATCAGGGAGCATGGTGTACTGAATCCGGTGATTGTGCGGAAAATGCATTACGGTTATGAAATGCTGTCGGGGCATAACAGACAGAATGCGGCGAAGATTGCAGGACTTAAGGAGATCCCAGCTATTGTAAAGGACGGACTATCAGAGGCAGAGGCTTATGTGTATGTGATTGAGACAAACCTGATGCAGCGATCCTTTACGGATCTGCAGATCAGCGAAAAGGCAGCTGTGTTGGCGGAGAGGTATGACAAGGTGCTGTATCAGCGTAAGAAGGATGAAAAAATTTACATTTACTCTTAAAAATGATATATTTTAAGAACGAATGTAAAGGCGATGAAAAAGTCAGAAGGGACGAAAGAACATGGGAGATGTGACAACGTTAAATTACTATAACAGCAATGCTATTGATTTTTCTGACACAACAAAAAATGTGGATTTTTCAGAAGTTCAAGAGGTATTTCTGGGTCATCTCTCACCAGATGCTTCTATTCTGGATTTTGGCTGTGGATCTGGGCGTGACACAAAGTATTTTCTGAAGCGTGGTTATCATGTAACAGCAACGGATGGCTCAGAAGAGATTTGTAAAATTGCAACTGAGTACACAGGTATTTCAGTAAAACAGATGCTATTTGAAGAACTTGATGCCCAGAATCAATATGATGGAATCTGGGCGTGCGCTTCTATTCTTCATCTGTCCAGAGAAGAATTACCAGATATATTTCATAAAATGTATCAGGCATTAAAGATGAACGGCATAATCTATACATCATTCAAGTATGGCACTTTTGAAGGTGTACGAAATGGTCGATATTTTACGAATTTTACAGGAGAGATGTTTGCAGAGTTTGCAAGACAGATTTCTGGATTGCAGATAGAAGAAATGTGGCTCACTGGAGATGTGAGAGAAGGAAGAGGTGACGAGCGGTGGTTGAATATATTGCTTCGCAAGGTGGACATTTGCTAAACATTGAAGCAAAATATTATAATAAACTGGATATCGAAGGCTTTTCTCAGATGATGAAAGATCCCTCTTATTGCTACAAATTTTACTGGCTGGAAGCTGTTGTATATATTATTTCAGAAGGGAAGACGGAAACAACATTTGATGAGATTATTGATGAAATGATTGCTAATGCCTGGTATTCTGTCCGTGAATTCCATATTCACCTCAGTGGGATACAGGTAGATGGACTGGTTCGGGATGGTTTGGAAAGGGCAATTTTACAGCTGACAGAACTTAGTGAACTACCGGCAAATACATCTAAAGTGGAAATCAGGAATGCTATTAAGGAACATCAGGCAGAATTAAAGAAAGCAAAAGAACAGCTGACTAATATGGTGCCATATAGAGCGCTGGCGGGATTTTTTACAAGGAGCCAGGAAGTACCGGAC
>CAVJLN010000153.1:0-3799 GCA_963650485.1 Bacteroidaceae bacterium | reverse complement strand
AGGAACATAACAAATGAATATTTACAGTGGATTAGAAGAATTGTATATGAAGAGAAATGGCAAAAGCAGAGCTATTAATGCAGAAAATCCTTCAGGAGAAAAGGGAAAGGGAGGTATGACAGCAAGTGAATTAGGTGCATCCCGCAAAGGAAGTCCCTGCTTAAAAGATATTAAAACCGGAGAAACAGTAATTCTGGCTGAAATGGATGGACCTGGCATTATTAATCATATTTGGATCACGGTTGATAATAAAACGTCAGAAAGTGAGTGCTTTGTGTTACGTGATTTGGTATTACGTATTTACTGGGATGACGAAGAGATGCCATCTGTGGAAAGCCCGTTAGGCGATTTCTTTTGTTGCGGATTTGGCAGGGAATGCTTTGTAAATTCGAATCCAATTGCGGTAATACCTAATCGTGGATTTAACAGTTATTTCCAAATGCCATTTCGTAAGAAAGCCAAAATAACATTAGAAAATCAGCATGCAAATTCTATTCCGGCATTCTTTTATCAGGTAGATTATTGCCTTTATGACAGTTTGCCAGACGATGTACTTTACTTTCATGCACAATGGAGACGCCAGCGTCTAACTGAGCTTCAAAAGGATTATGTGATTCTGGATGGAATAAAAGGAAAAGGACATTATGTGGGAACTTATCTGGGATTGACTACCTTGGAAAGATATTGGTGGGGAGAAGGAGAAGTAAAATTTTATATTGATGATGATGATCCATATCCAACTATTTGCGGAACAGGAACAGAAGATTATTTTGGAGGATCATGGAGCTATGCGCATCAGGTAAATGGAAAGACCTGTGAACAACAGTATAATTCTCCCTATCTTGGCTATCCATATTATTCGTCACATGATGAATTAATACACAATCCTTATCATAATGATGATTGTATGCCGATGAGAGGTTTTTATCGCTGGCACATATTAGATCCTATTTGTTTCGATAAAAATCTTAAGGTGACTATACAACAAATTGGTGTATGTTATGGAGGATTATTTGAGAGACAGGATGATGTATCCTCTGTTGCGTATTGGTATCAAAGCGAGCCTCATAATATGTTTCCTGTATTGCCTGAAAAAAAGGAAAGATGGCCAAGATAAAGGGTTTAATATTGAAATAGAGTTAAGATCAATCTATAATGAAATAAAAAACGATAGGACGAATATAATGAGGGTTAAAATTACGGATGTTGCTAAAATGGCACATGTATCAAGTTCCACGGTATCGCATGTGTTGAACAATACCAGATTTGTTTCAGAAGATACGAAAAAAAAAGTTATGGAGGCTATTGATGCGTTAGGATATTCTCCTGATGCAATGGGAAGAACATTTCGAACCGGGAAAAAGATGATGATCGGATTTATTGTGCCGGATATCACGAACTCTGTCTTTGCATCTATGATTGAAGATGTGGATGATGTGGTTTCCAAACATAATTATAATCTTGTTATATCTAATACGAGGGACAGTCTGAATGCAGAAAAAAAGGCAATACGTACCTTTTCTTCGGGGGTAGTGGATGGATTAATTATAGCATCTACAGCACAGAAATATACTGATATTAAAACGCAGCTTCCTGAAGGGTTTCCGGCGGTATTTATTGACCGTATATTGAAACAGAAACAGAATGACAGCATAGCACTAGATTGTTCTGATGCAATACAAAAGATGCTAGAGGACATGCTTGTCAATGGTCATAGAAATATAGGGTATATTGTAGGAATTTCTTACTTAAGCCCTACCATAGAAAGAGTAAATATATATAGAAGGTTTATGGAAGCTCATAATATTCCGCTGGAGAATCAGAATATCTGTTATGTTAATAGTTCATCAGATTCGTTAGATGATATAGCAGAGTCTTTACTTGAAAAAGGATGTACGGCAATCATTGCCACGAATACGGCGATGACGCATGGAGTATTGAACTATTTAGAAGAACATAATATATCATTGGGAAATGAACTGGTTGTTGGTGGATTTGTTGATTCGGATACAGCAAGCAGATTCATGAACAGAATTCCCGTGGTGTTTGAACCAATGCAGGAAATGGGGAAAATGGCTGGCAATATGATCATTCAAAAGATAGATGCTTCTGATTGCAAGTGGCCAATTCAATATTTAGCTTGTACATATTGTTCAAATAATTTTTATGAGAGAATACAGGAAATAAAATGAAGAATGAATATGATGTAATTGCACTTGGAGAATTATTAATTGACTTTACTGAAAATGGTATTAGTGAACAGGGGAATATCCTTATGGAAGCTAATCCGGGAGGAGCACCATGCAATGTTCTTGCCATGCTTGAAAAACTGGGAAAAAGAACAGCTTTTATAGGTAAAGTGGGGAAAGATTATTTTGGAGAAATATTAAAAGATACATTACATAATATTGGTATCTGTACGAAAAACTTAATGGAAGACGATACAGTCCATACAACGCTGGCATTTGTACATAATAAAGACGATGGAGAGCGAGAGTTTTCATTTTACCGTAATCCGGGAGCAGACATGTTGTTAAATAGGGATGAAATAAAATCTGAGCTGATCGCTCAATCAAAAATATTTCATTTTGGAACGTTATCATTTACAAGTGAATGTGCAAAAGAAGCTACTTACCATGCACTTGAATGTGCCAGGAAAAACGATGTATTAATTTCGTTTGATCCTAATTTAAGAAAACCTTTGTGGAATAACTTGGCAGATGCCAAGTGGGCAATGGATTATGGAATGCAAAAATGCTCTATACTGAAAATATCGGATGACGAAATACGGTTTTTTACCGGTAAACATGATTATGATGCTGCTGTTGAGGAAATAATAAAAACATATCATATTCCATTAATATGCTTAACGTTAGGTAGGGAAGGCAGTATTGCATATTACAATGGAGTGAGAATTTTTGTAAAACCATATTTGCAGACTGCCACTATCGAAACTACAGGTGCTGGAGATACTTTTATGGGATGTATTCTAAATTATATATTGGAAAAAGGATTAGATACATTAAATAGCGATGAAATAGCAGAAATGCTAAAATTTGCAAATGCTGCAGCAGCAATAATTACAACAAGAAGAGGAGCCCTTAGAGTAATGCCTTCCAGAGCAGAAATTATCAACTTGTTGCAAAATAATTAAAAGTTCAAGTCTTAGTTAAGAACAATTGAAAGGGCGGAGCGGTTTGCACCGCCCTTAGTTTGGAGTTTTTCCTGAAAGATTCCTAAACTTTCGAACTTTTTGAATACAATTTTGGTAGTTGACATACAACATTCCGTGTGCTATATTCAGCACAAAGCATATATTTCAAATGATCGAATCTGAATCTTGATATCTATTCTAATTATGAAAACAGAAGTTTTCTGAAATCCATGCTTTTAAATCACATCAAAACAATTGAAAAGGCGGGAGGAAGGAAAGCAGATGTCCGTTTGGATCATTGGGATGAACGTTTATGTAACGTTGATTGGTCTATTATTTCTATCTTCCGGCAAAGGGAGGAAGAGAAATGGGAGAAGTAAAAGTAACTAAAGCAGTGACAGAGGGAGTAACAAAGGAAGTAACAAAAACAGCAGAGATGACAGGGAAAAAGTCTGAAGAAATAACAAGAGAACCCAAAGTACAACGGAACTATAAAGATACGGTAAGCCGGATGCTGTTCCGGGAGCCGGAGAATGCACTGTCTTTATATAATGCATTGAATGGAACAAGCTATACGGATGCGTCGCAGATTACATTTAATATGTTAGACAATGCAATCTATATGGGAATGCAGAATGACATTTC
>CAVJLN010000152.1:0-3814 GCA_963650485.1 Bacteroidaceae bacterium | reverse complement strand
CAATCGAATTTGTTGATACCCAGAATTATTAATAATTACAATCTTAACTGGTAACCGGTTTGTAACAATTGTCTGCAATTCCTGAAGATTCATCATAATACTGCCATCCCCCGCAATGCAGACAAGTGCTTTATCATCATTTGCTACACATGCGCCTATCGCCGCAGGCAAATCATATCCCATTGATGACAACGCACAGTTCATTAGGAATCTCTGATTCCCTTTTATATGAAATGCAACACTGCCAACCACACTTGCCGAACCATTTGCAACCACTGTAATAGTATTATCCGGTAATTTTTTACTTAATGTATCCATAAAAGCATAAACATTTACAAGTTTGGGACAATCATAATGCTTTTCGGAAACTGCTGGGTATTTCTGTTTCCATATATTACATTGTTCTATCCAATCATAATATGCATTGCTATTCTCAATTTTTGTATACTCAATCTTCTCTATAAAATTTTGCAAAAACTCCCCTGCATCTGCACATATTGGCAAATCAATCCGAATTGTTTTTTTCTTTAATTCCAATTCGTCGATATCAACAGCTGCCACATAGGCTTCCCTAGCCCAGGAATCCAGTTGATAACCAACTTGATATATATTCAGCCGGTTTCCTATGGCTATCAATAAATCACTGTTTTGTACTGCAAAATTTCCAGGACGATCTCCCATAATGCCAGCTCTGCCTACATAGCACCTATCTGTTGTTTCCATTAAGTCAATACTATCCCAACAAGTAACTACCGGAACTCCCAATAAATCAACCAATTTATCCAGCAATGATTTTGCACCACTAATCCGAATTCCATTTCCTGCATATATAACTGGTCTTTTCGCTTTCAAAAGCCTATCTGTTAATATTTCTATTTTACTTTGTAAAGATGCACGATCATCAACCTTCGCTCTATCATCGTTTTCCTCTGTCTTGTCATAATGCGGCATTTGCTCCAGCTCCACATATGCTCCCTGGACATCAATTGGAATTTCAAGCCAGCAGGGCCCCGGTCTTCCGTTTTTTGCAATAAAAAAAGCCTTTTCCAAATGATATTGTATTTGTTCCGGCTGCATTACCGTTATTGCATATTTTGTCATTTTGCCTACAGCTGAAATAATATCAAATTCCTGGTTTCCCAATGTTCTTAAATCAAGCCCCGACGTCCTTGTCAGTAGCGAGGTTTTTGTTTGACCTGAAATAACCATCATTGGTATGGAATCCTGAAATGCCCCAGCCACACCATTTAATGCATTGATTGCACCTGGCCCACTTGTAACACAAAGTCCTGCCATCTTATTGTTTACACGAAAATATGCTTCTGCAGCCATTGCAGAAGCCTGTTCATGATGATTGTATATACATCTTATATTCTGGTGATGTCCAATAGAATCATTTAAATGCATTGCACCACCGCCTACCACTGTAAAAACCGTAGTTATTCCATTCCGAGCAAAAAAATCAGAAACATAATCAGAAACTTTTATTTTCATTTTTTATCCTTATATATACCAATAAAATAATTAATCGCGTCTTCAATTTCTTTCTGTGAGACATCATGAACTACTTGAAGTTCCGCATCATATCCATACTTTTTAATCAGAACCGCTGTTAACGAATCGTTAATCTGTTTCTTATCTTTCCGAATTGCATCCATATAGTCTGAAATTGGTCTTTCAAGCAATGTAATATCAATATCAATCACTTTCAACAAAAGAGCCTCACTTCTTTTTACTATAGAATTCTCAATCCATTTTCTGGAGCTTGAAATGCGGTTTGCCATAATCATTCCTATTGCAACAGCAGTTCCATGAGGAATTTCATAATTTGAAATAACTTCAATTGCATGTCCAAAAGTATGGGCAAAATTAAGCTTTATTCTTTCACCTCTATCAAACTCATCCTGTTCAATAAAATTCTTTTTGAATAGAAGACTCTTCTCTATAAAATAATTAATCACATGTGGCTCTCTTCTGAGCAATGCATCTAAACTGGTCTCTATCTCTTCCAGTCCTTTTTCACCCGCCATGATATTAAATTTAACCACCTCGCCCAAACCACTCTTATAATCACGTAGTGTAAGCGTTTGAAACATTTGTGGGTATATATATATTTTATCAGGTGGATAAAATGTTCCTAAAAGATTCTTATATTTCTTGTAGTTTAAGGATGTTTTTCCACCAATACAGCTATCACATGCTGCCAGCAATGTAGTTGGCACAAATATCCAATGAATTCCTCGATACATGATGTTAGCGACAAAACCTGTAATATCCTGAATGATGCCTCCGCCAATCGAAATCAGGGTTGTATTTCTTTTTGCTGAAATAGCTGTAATTTGTTCGCAAATACTTAATGCTGTCTCAATTACTTTATTTTCTTCATTTGCCTCAAGTAACAGAATTTTTTCTTTGGAAATGCCTTGAAATTCTTTTTCATACAATTGATACACACTCTTATCAATTACAAATTTTGCATCCCTTGTCGCCAATAACTCGTGGAAAAAACTATTGCTATCCTCAAATACTACCTCATAATCCTTTAAATTTGATTTTATCTTCATATGCACATAAACCTCACATACCTTATTTAAAATGCAGCACTGTCCATATCCTCTTCTCTATCATATGCAGAATACGTCAGGAATTCTATTTTCATGTTTTCCCTAAATTTAAAAACTACTTCCCGCATATGGCGATTCAGTTCCTGTGCTTCCCTTTTTACAAATCCATATTCCATGATTGGATTGAAATAATTATCTTCCTTTTCCGAATACCCATCAAAACCTGCACAAATTACATCTCTCACGTCTAACGAAAACAATAATTGCAAAAGCATCAGGAATGAATTATCCGTAATTTTAGCTTCTTGATCCAGAAGTGGCTCCCTGTCAACATGAAAATCAAATACTCCATTCCGACATTCCACATTGGATGTTGCAATGATTTTTTCGCTCTTAATTTGAATGTTGTGATAGCGTTTCGAATTGGTCACAAAAATATAATCCACATTAATTCCTTCTGGATTATAGTTTACGGAAATGACACAAGGTTTATTATCTTCTATATATTTTTTTACTTTTTCTCCCTGCAGCCTTATGTTCTTACCGGGCCCCACAAGAACTATTTTCTTATTTTGCAGTTCCTCTTTTAAATGTTCCTTTGAAATGTCACTTTGAATATTTTTTCTTTGATAATTCTCGTAAATCTGCTCTGCAGTTAGCTTATCGTACAGAAGCTTTTTATCCTCCGGTTCAATCATTGCCAAAATTCTATCTATTTTGGAGACTGACAAGCTTTGTTTTGCCCTGTAATAAGAAACATAATTGGGATGGCATTTATTCCTGGAAGATAAATAAAAGGGAATTTTATACCCCCATGATGACTGCATATATAGATCCATGATGCTTTCCTCAATTGCTTCTAGCATCTCACTTATACGATAAGTTGAACCGCGTTTCTCATTCAACCACATAGCCAGCAATTCAATAGGTGCATTTCCTGCACTTTTTCCCATCCCATATAAGGTTCCGTCTATCACAAGGTTATGCTTCGTCTTCTGCTCAAGAAATGCCAGCGAATTCGCGTATGCCAGCTGCAAATTATTATGGGCATGAAATCCTATCCTAATAAAAGATTTTACGTATTTATCCAGTATGTGAAAATAGTGAAGCATATCATCCGGATATAGTAAACCATATGTGTCTACTATAGATACCGCATATGGCTCCACTTCATTTACCAGTTCGATCAATTCCATTAGTTTTTCATCGGAATAACTTGTAATGGATACAAGTTGCGAAAACACCTTGTA
>CAVJLN010000151.1:0-3821 GCA_963650485.1 Bacteroidaceae bacterium | reverse complement strand
TTAAGACATCGCCCTTTCACGGCGGTAACACGGGTTCGATTCCCGTCGGAGTCATTTTTACAGATTATGGTGCATACGATATGGTAATCTGTGGTTTTTAAATTCATATGGTATGGCGTGATAGCCAAGTGGTAAGGCCCCGGTCTGCAACACCGTCATCGCCGGTTCAAATCCGGCTCACGCCTCTAAAAAAGCTTGAAACATTGGAATATCAGTGGTTCAAGCTTTTTTGTTAGTGCCATGCATATGAGAACATGATCCAGCGAATCATTTTTGAGTTGCCATGCATATGAGAACATGATCCAGTGGATCATGTTTGAGTGTAAAGCATGGAGAATTGGTTTGAAATGTACAATTTTAGATGATATGATGATGCTATGGATATGAAATAAGTAAGTATGTAAAATTTGGGATGGGATAAACACATGTGAAAGAGGGAGAAAGAGTATGAACACCATAGAACAGTTACGTGAAATCATTGATAACAGTAATAATATTGTGTTCTTCGGTGGAGCCGGAGTGTCTACGGAGAGTGGAATTCCGGACTTCCGGAGTGTGGATGGATTATATCATCAAAAGTATGATTATCCACCGGAAACCATTTTGAGCCATACCTTTTACCGGCAGAAGCCGGAAGAGTTCTTCCGTTTTTATAAAGATAAGATGCTTTGTCTCACGGCCGAGCCTAATGCGGCACACAGGAAGCTTGCAGAGTGGGAACAGCAGGGGAAGCTGAAAGCAGTCATTACCCAGAATATCGACGGACTTCATCAGAAAGCCGGTTCGAAGAAGGTATTAGAGCTTCATGGAAGTGTACTTCGGAATTATTGCGAAAAGTGTGGAAAATTTTTTGATGCAGAGTATATGCTGCACGCAGAGGGGATTCCGAAATGTGATGCATGTGGTGGCAGAGTGAAGCCGGATGTGGTTCTTTATGAAGAAGGACTTGATCAGAATACGCTGCAGGAAGCGGTTCATTATATTAAGGAAGCGGATGTATTAATTGTGGGAGGAACGTCACTTGTCGTATATCCGGCGGCAGGTCTCATTGACTATTATCAGGGCAATAAGCTGATTCTGATTAATAAGACGACAACCGCACGCGATGGAATTGCAGATCTGGTGGTTCAGGGAGCGATCGGGGAGATCTTTTCACAGCTGTAAGGATAGGGAAAAGGAAAATGAGTATCTTTTTGGCAGTAATTGGGTGGATCTGTGTGTAAGGATCTGATTCTGGGCGTCTGAACATACATCTTAGGATAGAAGAGGAAAAGAATTGTGGATATTCAGATCAATGACATTGTGAAATTAAAGAAAGCGCATCCCTGTGGCAGCTATGAGTGGCAGGTGCTGCGGATCGGAGCAGATTTCCGGCTGAAATGTGTCGGATGCGGACATCAGATTATGATCCCGCGCAGACAGCTGGAGAAGAATGTGAAGGGGATTCGGAACAGGGAGTAGGTGTCTTAAAGGGACTGCATAAAATAATGTAAGTCCCTTCATAAGCCGTCCTTATCTGGTAAAGAACCCAAAGGATGGCTGGCTACCGAAATTGCAAAGAAAGTAGAACTGGCTGTAAAACATGAAGAATGGAGGACTGAGTATATGACACTATTACAAAGAGATCGTGAAAAGTTCGCTGAAGGTATGGCGCAAGGCAATATCTTAGCAATCCAGAGACTGCTGAAAAAGAAAATGGATAACGATTTCATCTTATCCCTTGGCTATACACAGGAAGAAATTGATGAAGCAGAAAAACGATTGTTGACAACAGTATAATCGTACAATTTGAAAGCACTTATTACCTTATGGTGATAGGTGTTTTTTTCAATGTAAATACAACTATGATTTTTGTCAGAGTAATTGCAATTATATGGTTGCAATAGGTTTGAAAAATTTCCAAAATGAAAGAATGATAGAAAAGATAATTTGATACTTGAAATTAGCATGAATTCATGGTATCATATAAATCCGTGGTATGTAAAAAGACATACAAATCCTTGCTCCTGTTTCAGGACAGGGGCCAGAGACCAAAAGGAGGTAACTAGCATGAACAAGTATGAATTAGCCGTTGTTGTTAGTGCGAAAATCGAAGACGAGGAAAGAGCAGCAGTAGTTGACAAGTGCAAGGCCCTGATCGAAAGATTCGGTGGAACCATCACAAACGTTGACGACTGGGGCAAGAAGAGACTGGCTTATGAAGTTCAGAAGATGAAAGAAGCTTACTACTACTTCATCCAGTTTGACGCTGAGCCTACTGCGCCGATCGAAATCGAAAACCGTGTTCGCATTATGGACAATGTTATCAGATTTTTATGCGTAAGACAGGACGAGGCATAAGATGACCACTATGCCGGAAAGTAGAGGCAGGTATGAATAAAGTAATCCTTATGGGACGTTTAACAAGAGATCCTGAAGTTCGGTATTCTCAGGGTGAGAATGCAACAGCAATTGCCAGATATACATTGGCTGTAGACCGTAGATTTAACCGTAATAATGATGAGCAGAGCGCAGATTTCATTAACTGTGTTGCTTTTGGACGTAATGGAGAGTTCGCTGAGAAGTATCTTCGCAAGGGAACCAAGATTGCAGCTACCGGTCGTATCCAGACAGGAAGCTATACAAACAAAGACGGTGTACGTGTATATACGACAGAGGTTGTTATTGAAGAACAGGAATTCGCTGAAAGCAAGAACAATTCTTCCGCAGGCAATGGGGGCTTTACAGGCGGAAATAACAATGCACCTGCTATGCAGGATGCAGGTGATGGCTTCATGAACATTCCGGACGGAATTGATGAGGAATTACCGTTTAACTAAGTAAGTTTTTTACTATGAATAGGAGGGTAACCACTATGGCATTTAATAAAGCAGAGAAGTCTGATTTTCCCAGAAAAAAAGGCGGTATGCGTAGAAGAAAAAAGGTTTGTGTATTCTGTGGTAAGGACAATGTAATTGATTACAAGGATACCGCAAAGTTAAAGAGATATGTATCTGAGAGAGGAAAAATCCTTCCCAGACGTATCACAGGCAATTGTGCAAAACATCAGAGAGCTCTTACTGTAGCAATTAAGAGAGCACGTCACGTAGCACTGATGCCTTACGTTCAGGACTAATTTCAGTCTGAGTTTAAAGGGATAGAAGCCTTTACTTACTGTACATGCAGTAGGTAGAGGCTTTATTATGTAGAGCACTTAGTGAAGACGAGCCAAAGGCGAAGTAGTGAAAAAATGTAAAACAAGCATAACGCAGAAATAAAGAAAGCAGAGTGAATGGACAAATGAACGAGAAACAGGATTTTACAACAGGAAGTATTCCGAAGAAAATGATCGGGTTCATGCTGCCGGTGTTGGGAGCATTGATTTTACAGGCAATGTATGGTGCCGTTGATCTGATGATTGTCGGAAGATTCGGAACAACGGAAGGAGTATCGGGAGTTACGACCGGAAGCAGCATTATGAATCTGGTAACCTTTACGGTAAGCTCCCTCACGACTGGTGTTACCGTAATTATGGGACAATATCTGGGAGAAAAACACCCCGAGAGACTGGGAGGGCTGATAGGAGGAGCATCGTGCTTCTTTTTCATCATTTCGCTGGTTCTGACAGCTGTATTGCTGATTTTTGCAAGACCGATTGCAATATTGATGCAGGCACCGGAATCGGCTCTTGATCTTACCGTAACCTATATCCGGATCTGCGGAGCCGGTTATGTATTTATTGTATTTTATAACTTTATCAGCAGCATCTTCCGTGGACTCGGCGATTCCAGGATGCCGCTTTTATTTGTGGCAATTGCCTGCGTGGTCAATATTATCGGAGA
>CAVJLN010000150.1:0-3834 GCA_963650485.1 Bacteroidaceae bacterium | reverse complement strand
GGACATACCCCGAAGGAACAGGTCAGCCGGTTAATTAAATATCACATTACACAGGCGGTCACCTGCAAGGCAAAGGCTTTGGAATACAGTGAAGAAGCCGTCCGCTGTGGCGGCACACTTAAGATTCATATCAAGGTCGACACCGGAATGTCACGGCTTGGTTACCTTTGTGATGGGGATTACTTTGAAAATGGTGTGGAGGGAATCTGTGAAGGCTGTTCTCTTCCGGGGCTTAATGCCGAGGGAATCTTTACCCACTTTGCCGTTTCGGATGAACCCGGTGAACAATGCCGTGCTTATACAGAGCATCAGTTCCGGTTATTCACCGATGTCATTAAACAGGTGGAAAAACGCCTTGGAAAACGCTTCGCGATCCGCCACTGCGCCAATACCGGAGCTGTCGCCCGTTATCCGGAAACCTGGCTTGACATGGTTCGCCCCGGACTCCTGCTCTATGGATATGGCGAGTTCGCCGAAGAATTGAATCTGAAGCCGGTTATGAGTCTTAAAGCAACCGTCAGCACGATTAAAACTTACCCGGCCGGTACTGCAATCAGCTATGGCGGCATTTATGTCACACCGCATAAGACACGTATGGGCGTCATTCCCTACGGATACGCCGACGGCTTTTTCCGCTGCCTGTCCAATAAGTGCAGCATCATGACTGCCGAAGGTCCCGCTCCCCAGCGCGGCAAAATCTGTATGGATATGTGTATGATTGACCTGACCGATAAGATGGGCGTGGATGTCGGCAGTGAAGTGGAAATTTTCGGAAAGCAGAACTCCATCAACGATCTGGCTGCCCTTGCAGGCACAATTCCCTATGAACTCACCTGTGCCGTCAGCAAACGTGTTCCCAGAATTTACTACCGGGATGGAAAAGTGATTGAAAAAGAATTGTTGTTACGTGGATAAAGCGAAGAAGAACGATTCCTATAAAAGAAGCCGCCAGAACCGGTATTGGTCGGAGCTGGCGGTTTCTTATCAAGATCTTATATTACCGTCTTTTTTTCACGAAATATTGCACGGAATATAAGTCTTACTAAAGGACCGCAATACAGAAAGGTTTCTCCACTGACGCCGCCCGTATTAAGGGCAACATTGTAGACTATCATTCCGTACACCATAACGGTTGCCATGATGATCGTAAATACTACATCCTGAAATTTGTTTTTGGGCATAATACTTCCGAACTGCCTTCATTTCTGTATACCCTGTGTGATATCATTCATAAATACATAGTAAACATCCCCATACAGCTCCGTATGTACAAACCTGCCATAATCAAGAACGAACCTCTCTGTTCCGTCCTTACATACAATCCGGTACTTCACGCAGTCAATATCGTTCTCCTTCTTGATCTGATCGGAAATATCAGTCTCCACCAGATTAAGATCCTCCGGATGAACCATTCCTTTAAAGGAATTGCCGGTCAGCTTACGGAGCTCCTCTTCCGTCTCGCAGCCAAACAGCTTCACCAGCTCTGCATTACAGGAAATCAGTTCCGCACTCTCATCCGCTTTATAGATAAAAAATCCGCCTGGCAGATATTCTGCCAGGCCTTCCATCTGTTTTAAAGTATCCTCGGCATCCGCACGCCGGGCAGCACGTCTCCGGTCATGCATTTTATTCTCATAATAACGGCTCTTGTCACGATACATCTCTTTATCTGCAAGCGCAATACTCCGTTCCAGACTTCTCGCCTCATCCAGCCATACACTTCCGACTGCAGCAGAACATCCTCTTGACCAGCTCTTCTCCAGCTTCAGAAGCTTTTCCTTAAAGGCTTCCTCGCTTTCATCAAAGGATAAAACAACGAATTCGTCACCGCCAAGACGATATTTTCTGGCGTCCGGGAACACCTCAGCAATCGTTCTGGCAATGCTGGCAATCAGTTTATCTCCTGCCTCATGCCCCGCCCGGTCATTGGTACTTTTCAGTCCGTTAATATCGGCAAAGGCGACGCCCACATGCTTCTTACTGCTCGTCTCGTCCCCTTCAATCTCCTCAATATCATGATAATAGGCCTTGCGGTTCTTAAATCCGGTAAGTGCATCCATCTCAAGCTCCGAAATCAGGGTATCACATTCCCGAAGACGGATAATATTATCCAGCCGCATCATAATCAGCTTCGGATTATACGGCTTCGCAATAAAGTCAACCGCACCAAGCTCCAGACATCGTACTTCATCCTGAAGACTATCAAGAACAGTCGTTACAATAACCGGAATTTTACAAAGAACAACATCACAGCCAACCTGCTCCAAGAACTCATAGCCATTCATAACCGGCATCTGAATATCCAGCATAATCGCTGATATATGCTGTCCATGTTTCTTTAATAAGGAAAAACCCTCCTGTCCGTTTCCCGCAGTGAGGATCGAATACTTCTCCTCCAGAATCCCTGCAAGCATCTCACAGTTGATTTCATTATCTTCAATAATAAGAAGTGTTCTCTTTTCTATATCCTGCTCTTTCACTCAAACACCTCGCTCTAGTATGTCGGTACTTTCTTACCATGATTATATTACATCACTTCAAAAATGCAAGCATAGATTATATAATTACATAATTGTAACTATTCAGAGCCATGCAAAATTGCTTTCTGCGAATGCTTGCATTCAGACAGAAAAGCAATTTTATATGGCGAAGTAACTACATGAGCAAAACATAAGCTGTGAAACAGCGGTTTTGCGAATGGAGTTCTGAATAGTTACACATAATTTATATGGCGAATGCAGTTCTGAATCAGTTACCATAATTTTTACATTTAGGGAAACGCTGATTAAATCAGCATTTCCTTAGAATATTCCTGAAGTATTTCTTTCATTCTATTGCCTAATTCCTCCGGCTTCCTATATAATGATGTCAGGGTCAAAAGGTATTTTGCCCCTTATTTATGATTAAGAAACAGGTAAGGATTACAACATAAGTCCCCAGCCTGCAACCACGATTCATCATATGATCTAATGACAAGGAGTACCCATTATGAAATTTATTTCCTGGAACGTAAACGGCCTTCGTGCCTGTGTGCAAAAAGGCTTTGTTGATTTTTTTAATGAAATTGATGCGGATTTCTTCTGTATTCAGGAGTCCAAACTACAAGAGGGACAGATTAACCTGGATCTTCCCGGCTATCAGCAATACTGGAATTATGCGGAGAAGAAGGGCTATTCCGGCACCGCTATTTTTGCTAAGGAAACGCCGCTGTCTGTTTCCTACGGGATCGGAATCGAAGAACACGATCACGAGGGACGTGTCATCACACTGGAATACGACCGGTTCTACCTCGTCACCTGCTACACACCGAATTCTCAGAATGAGCTGGCACGCCTCCCCTACCGCATGACCTGGGAGGATGCTTTTCTTGCTTATCTTAAGGAACTGGATGCAAAGAAGCCGGTCATTCTTTGCGGCGACTTAAATGTTGCCCATGAGGAAATTGATTTGAAGAATCCCAAGAGCAACCGTCAGAATGCCGGCTTTACCAATGAAGAACGCAGCAAAATGACCGCTCTCTTAAATGCCGGATTCACGGATACCTTCCGTCACTTTTATCCGGATACCGAGGGCATTTATTCCTGGTGGTCTTACCGTTTTAAGGCAAGAGAGAAGAACGCCGGCTGGCGTATTGACTACTTCATCACCTCGAAACGCCTCGATAACCAGTTGGAAAAGGCAGCCATCCATACCGAGGTTTTCGGTTCCGATCACTGCCCTGTGGAAGTGGATATTCAGTTTTAGCAACGGTTCATAGTTACACCGATTTTAAATATTGTCGTAACTATTCAGAACTCCATTCGCAAAACCGCTGTTTCACAGCTTATGTTTTGC
>CAVJLN010000149.1:0-3895 GCA_963650485.1 Bacteroidaceae bacterium | reverse complement strand
GTCCTTAAGCGGACTTTCATACAGGATATAACCGTATCCCTGTCCCAGCTTTTCCATCGGCTGCGGGAACAGGCTTTGTGTCGGTTCTGCCAGATTTTCAAGATTCCGGAATAAATCTGCACTCCGGTTTATGGTAATTTCACCATAAGCCCTTCCCTTAGAAGCTTCCTTACGGATTTTATGATAAAGAGAATCACATTCTTTCAGCCATTCCTGATCGACATATTTACAGATTACCTTCCGGAAAGCCTCGTATTTCGGAGTCAATTGACCATCCTCTGTAAGCAGTGCATCATAATCATAGCTGGTGACATCCGGAGTCAGTTCGTCGTAATAATTAGAACCATTCATAAATTCAAAATTGGTTCCGCCAATGAACATATACAGATTGACATGCCCTCTTGCCAAAATTTCATCCAGATCCTTCACATGCTGTTCGATATCCCCGGCTGCATGCTTCCCGGCACCCCAGTAATCAAACCAGCCTACCCAGAACTCCATGCACATCAAGGGACGATCCGGCTGTATCTGCTGCATCACATCAAACTGTTCTTTTGCCTTGGAGCCAAAATTTCCGGTCTGCAAACAGCCGTCTGCTTTTCCACAAAAGAAGCTGTCTCCCCATGGGCCATCGGATGTAATAAGCGGAACCTCGCATCCCAGCTCTTCCATCATGGATTTTAACCGGTTCATATACGTGTGGTCATTGCCATAATATCCATACTCATTTTCAACCTGCATCATAATAACAGAGCCGCCTTTTGTAATCTGGAGCGGTGCAATGACTTCAAATAATTTCTCATAATACTCTCTGACATGCTGCACATATGCTTCATTACAGCACCGCAGCCTGATTCCATCCTCTGCAAGCAGCCAATAGGGCAGTCCGCCAAATTCCCATTCTCCGCAGATGTATGGGGTGGGACGCAGGATCACCATAAGTCCCAGCTTCTGTGCAGTCTTTACAAATTCTGCAATATCCAGAATCCCTGAGAAATCAAACTGTCCCTTTTCCCGTTCGTGCAGATTCCAGGGAATATACGTTTCCACGGTATTGCACCCAAGAGCCTTCAGCTTCTCCAGCCGGTCCTGCCAGTACTGCGGTACAATCCGGAAATAATGCATGCCTCCGGAAATAATTTTAATTTTTTTATTATCTAAATAAAAATCATCTCTGATTTCAAATGTATGAGGTATTCCAAATTGCATTCTGATGCCCCTTTCTGTCATAATTCCCGATTGCCGGGCACAGACGATACCATTTCACCTAATCTTTTCCACTGCTGCTCCAAAGATTCTTTGTCCCGGATGCCCGCTTCCAGCGCATCCAGTTCTTCACAAAATCCATGATTGACTGCGCGTTTATCTTTTCCGCAGATCTCTTTCTTATAGTAGTTCTGCTCATACTGTGCCTGCGCCCATTGATCCAGCGGTTCTTCTTCCAAAATAAATTCATTCCCAGAAAAGACCGCCTGTGTCCCTTTTCCGCGTAAGCAGATGTTGACAACCTTCCGGTTTACAAACACATTTCCGCACAGTTCTACAGGAAGACGGCCATCCTCTACCAGAATTCCTTCCCGGTCATTGACACTGATGTTATATTGCAGAATGGTCTTCTTATATTCCCTGTTGTAATTCAGATTACTGCAGTCCAGCCAGAATCCTCCTTCATTATCATGGGTGTAATTATACTGGAAAACAATAGTCCCTGCTGTGCCCCAATCGGTATCAAATGCGGTTCCATCTCCTGTAAAAAGACGGGTAAAGGCTACTTCATTCCGTTCAATCAAGGCATCCTTTACTGCACAGACCCAGATTCCCGCAATCAGCATTGTTTCTTCTTTACTTCCCAATGCCCCGGCATCGTAACAGATATTTCCGGAGATCAGGGGAGAAATACAGTTTGCTACAATAATTCCATCCGATCCCGTTCTGCTGATCCGGTTACCACGCACCACGACCGCTGTATGGTGAATATCCACAACAAAATCCTCTTCCTGATTGACACGGATACCGCTTGTTTTCACATCATGAATGTCATTGTTTAAAATATGAATCCGGTGAAGATGATTCTCATCAGAAGATCTTCCCGGCATGGTTACGTAAATGGCTCCATTCCAATACATACTCTCATAAACGGGCCGGCTTCTGCGATTTTCACCATCCACCTGTGTAATCTCACACTCTTCCACAGTGATATCTTCCGTGATACCTAAAGGGCTTCCCTCAATACAGATTCCCTGACGTGCCCTTCGTTCTTCACACCGGTTTAAGATCCGCAATCCTTGAACAATATAATGGGAACATCCCTTCAGCCATACTGCTGCATAATTTCCCATTCCGTCAATTTCCGGCCTACTGCCTTCTCCATAGGAACTGATCCGAATCCTTGCTTCTTCCCTTCCGTTTCCTTGCGGCTTCAAAGTTCCTTCAAAGTGCTGCCCGCAATGCAGCAACACTTCATCTCCCGGTTGCAAAAGTACTTCGTTTGCACGGTCCAGTGTTTTCCATGCCGTATCTACAGAAGTGCCGTTCCACTGATCGCATCCTTTTTCGCAGTCAATATAGTATCTCATTTGCGCTCTCCCAGTACAAAATGAATCACACCACAGTCATACTGTGCCCAGATTCCATGTCTACCCTCATCTCCGGAACGCAGACGGTCTACCACATAGGTTCCATCACCTTCAAAATGACCTTCTTCGATCTTTAATAATTCCATATTGTGTGCCTGATGCTGGAACAGGAACATATTCACCGGTACACTGCCATCTGTCCTGTCCATCTTCTGCCAATACAGACGTACCTTATGTCCTACCAGATAGTATTCATTTTCTGCAACCCGGAATAAGAATCCTCTTGCCGTTTCTTCTTCAATACTCTTTGGCACATAATTAACATTCACAAGATCCTTGCTATGACGGTAATCCATCGCTACCCATCCGGTATAATCCGCTCCGGCGCCTGCATAGGATACCCGGCAAAGCCAGTCTCCGATTTCCAGCTTGGCAGCATCCTGTCCGACATGCTGTGTCAGGGTATACATCTGATCGGTTTCGCGGTACTTTTCAATTAATCCCCTTGCATTTTCAAGCATGGTAAAGGAATGCATAATTCCCTTTGCACTCTCTAACAGTTCTCCCTGTTCATCGAGGCAGTTCTCCACACCAAAAATGTGATACCCAATCGCCGCATGCCTGCCGATGGCTTCAAACATCATCGTTGCATTCACATTTGTCGGTCCTGACTCCGGTACAAAAAAGGCCTTATCATATGCTGCGTAATTTTCCTGTGTCCTTGCAATCAGATCCGGCTGCATTTCATAGATATCGGGCGAAACCGCATCCAATGCCTTGATGGTCTCCTGCCATACCGGAAGCACCTTGGAAACCGGACCTCCGGACGGATAGTCAAGACCGGCCACACTGAATCCACACTCATTATTCCGATCCATCCATACGTTCACATACATAAAAATATCGTAGATCTCTTTGCCGGCTGCCGCAATCTCATCAATATACTTTGCTGTCGTATAGGCCATGCAGACTTCTGCTCCAAATCTGCCAAACACTTCCCGGTAAGAACCGTGTTCCTTAAGCCCTTCTCTTTCCCATTCTCTGTGAAGCATTCCCTGATCCTTCCGGGCAAGTTCAATCAGCTCTGCCGGAGCTTCACCTTCAAAGACTTCCGTTGCTTTCTCACTGAAATCCCGGATAGAAGCGGCATACATTCCACACTCGTTTTCCACCTGTATGGCAAGAACCGTTCCGACCTCGGAATCATATTCCTTCAGAAATTCCATCAGTTTACAGAATGCTTTCTTATCCTGTTCCTTATTCGCTTCATAAAAAGGAGATAATACCGTAGTTTCCGTTCCATCCACACACAGGCATCT
>CAVJLN010000148.1:0-3911 GCA_963650485.1 Bacteroidaceae bacterium | reverse complement strand
CAATTCTATCATCAAAAATGCAAACCTGTACACAAGCTTCATCAAGATAACTTCTGTGTTATGCATAGTTCTTAGTTATGTAAAGACAACCCCAAGGACGCCCTAAATATGGGCTTTTTTTATTGTTCAGCTTAGCATAAAAATATGATACCTTCAAGAGACAGCCAATAGGCTGAATAAAATCAAGGAGGTTTTCATATGAAAACAAAAGATCTACACGCTGTGGCTGACGCTTTGTATCAGAAGATGCAAGTTGATGGCTGTAGCAAGAGTGTCATCGAAACAGCCCGCTGGATCATCAGTCATTTCCAGCGGTATTGTTCCTCTCGACAGATTGAGGATGTGGCAGTACCGGTAGCAGTAGAATTCACTGCTGAATGTTTTGGATTTGATTACTACAATACCATCACCCCCATGCAGACCGTAGTTCGTAGACCGCTTCTCATACTTTTCGAGTTTGAAGAAAGCGGCGGTTACTACAAGACTCACCAGCGTGGCTCTAACACAGAAATTCCTTTGGTCTACAAGGATCTGTTTCTGGAGTATCGAGATGTGGTTAATCAACTTAACCTCAGCCAGAATTCCAAGGAACGCAAGCTCTGGATTTTTACAAAGTACTTTGAATATCTTGAAAATCAAGGTATTGAGACAACTTCTGACATCCAGTTCAATACGGTTCATGAGTATATCAATACTTTGGACTCCTTTGCGCCTTCCACCATACGCTGTATAAAAACTGTTCTCCGGGAGATATATGACTGGCTGTACTCTTGTGAGTATGTCCCATTCTCCGGCAGACATGTATTCCCGATCATTCGAAAGGATCCTCGCAACAAGCTTCTTTCCTATTACTCCAGGGAAGAGATACAACAGATACTATCCTGCATTGACAATGATACGGCATCTGGCAAGTGTATCTATTGTATCATTTGCCTTTTTGCATACCTTGGTATTCGCGCCGGAGATGTCATACGTCTGAAGTTTTCAGACATTGACTGGAACGCCGGATTGATACATTTCACACAGAATAAGACCGGAAACCCGCTTTCGCTCCCGTTATTGGACGAAGTGAAATATCCGCTGATTGATTACATCAAGAATGCGAGGCATGAAAGTGCAGATCCGGAGTATATCTTTGTGACGCTTTATGCACCCTACACCCGTTTCCATGATACCTCGTCCATTTTCCGTATGGTGGATAAGTGCATGCAGACTGCGGGGATAAACTATGAAGGCCGTCACCATGGTCCACATTCACTCCGTCATAGCTTGGCCTCGAACATGATGTCAGAAAACGTTCCAATTAGTGCCATTGCCAACATACTCGGCCATTCCAGTACCAAAACTACCGAGATTTATCTTACAGTGGATGAGACCCACTTAAAAGAACTCTCACTGGAGGTGCCGGTATGTCAGTCAATGAGATGAAGAAACTCCCTGAATTCAGCGGACCCTTTAAGGATATCATTCCCAAATACATCGAATACAGAAAGGCTCAGGGAATTAAAATCAGTGCTCCTTTTGTCTATCACCTGAGAAGAATGGATTTATTCTTCAAAGATATGGGGATTGTCGAGCCTGTAATTACCCGCAAGATGTATGATGAGTGGACAAGGATCATGCCGCTGGAAAAGGAAACGAACACGCAAAAACGGCAGTCAACACTCCGGAGCTTTGCAAAATACCTTGTGTCCATGGGCTATAAGAACATTTACACGGGATACGATGATACTCGTATTTTCAAGAGAGATTTCATCCCCTATGTTTTTTCACGGGAAGAGATTGATCGGATGTTTTCTGTCCTTTCAAGCAAGTGTGAAAACAATCCGTGTTATGACAATGATGCATTTCGTATTGCAATGCTTCTTTACTATTGCTGCGGCTTACGCAAATCGGAAGCACAGTCCCTCAAGGTTAAGGATGTTGACTTCAACACAGGGAAGATAACTGTTCTTCACGGAAAAAATGATGTGAGCCGTATTATTGTTGTTTCTGACTCCCTGCTGAGTGTGCTTCAGGAATACAGTGACAAATATCTGTCCTGTGCCGATCCCGACGAAAACCTGTTTCACGGTTCCAAAAGCAAGCGGTATACTGAATCCATGCTTTACCAGAAGTTCCACAGCCTTTTGGAAGAGGCGAGAATTCCGCACCGTGCAGACGGCGGAAGGCAGCGCCTTCATGACATGCGCCATACCTTCTGTGTAAGAGCACTCGAGCAGATGCAGGCAAAAGGATTTGACCTGTATACCTCCCTGCCACTACTTTCGGTATATCTCGGGCATAAGCACATAACCGAGACAGAATACTATCTGAGGATGCTTGACGAACATTTTGGCTCCATCCTTGACAAGTCATCATCCTACACCCCAGAGTTATTCCCCAAATATGATGAAAATGAGAATGGAGGTGACGCAAATGAAGGGACAGAATGATTTTCCTTATCATCTGACAAAGTATTTTTCTGATTATCTTCCGAATCAGGTGGCAGCATCTCCTAATACGATCAGTTCTTATAGGGATGTTTTTGTCCAGCTCATGGAATTCTTTAAGTCGGAGTATAGCCTTCCTCCAGAGAAGCTGTCATATAAGGACTTCACAGCAGAAAGGATAGAAGCTTTCTTACACCATCTGGAAGTAAGTCGTGGGATCAGTATTAGCACGAGAAATCAGCGGCTTGCTGCAATACACGCTTTCTTCAGATATATCCAATATCGTGATCCGGCCGGATTTGAACAGAGTTCTCGGGTCTTGTCGATACCATTCAAAAAAGCACCAGTCAAGCCCATGGAATACATGGTGGTGGAGGAGGTAAAGCTTCTTTTTTCTATCCCAGACCAGAAAGAAGATGATCAACTTCGTGATCTTGCAATTATGGTGTTATTGTATGAAAGTGGAGCAAGGGTTCAAGAGCTGATAGATCTCACGCCTGGTCACATACGTTTCTCTGCTAATACTGTTGTAGAACTCCACGGAAAGGGCAACAAAACGCGACTCGTTCCCATTAATGCTGATGCTGCGAACATCATCAGGAATTATATCCGCCGTTGCCACCGTACGGATATATACGAGCCGTTGTTTGTGAATCGAGATTGTAAGAAGCTCACCCGTGCAGGAATACAGTACATCATCAATAAATATGTGTCAATCGCAAGAAAAAAAAGCCCTGATCTGTTTAAAGGACATATCACGAATCATAGCTTCAGACACAGCAAGGCCATGCATTTGCTTGAGGCAGGAGTAAACCTGATCTATATTAGGGATCTTTTGGGACATACCTCTGTAATTACTACTGAGGTGTATGCCAAAACCAATCCCAAGATAAAGGAGGAGCAGTTGAAAAAACACAGTGTTGCTGTAAAAGCTGTACAGAAATATACTGATAAGCAGAAAGAGGATTTGATTGACTGGTTGAAGAAGAACCTTTAAAGAGCTATTATTTTATGCGAAGTAAAATGCTTCAGATTTCCATATTTTACTGGATTTCTGGAGCTGACTTTGCATAACTGATAGCTTCGCATAACATCGTTTATGGAAAGCTTTCCATAACCGGTGTACCAACGCATTCAGTATTGCTTCTCTGATTGCTGTAATGGGATAATCTGTTCGGTCTTCACGCTTTCCGGTATGCGGATCAATAATCGTTTTAGTACGCATATTTCTGCTTACAAATTGCATTGCGCCCTCAAGCATTTCCGGAATATTGCCTTCAATCCGCTGGTTATCTAAAAATCTCTCCCCCTGCTCTCCCTGTGCTCCCATTTCCGTTCCCGGAACAACCGTTGCAATAATACATAATTGTGGAAAATATGCTTGCGGATAAGGGCTGAAATTCGTGACTGCACTTAAGGTAATTTCACCTGCTCTTTTTATGCTCATTAGCTCATAAATCTCATTATCCGGTATTACTG
>CAVJLN010000147.1:1808-3928 GCA_963650485.1 Bacteroidaceae bacterium | reverse complement strand
CTTATATTCCGATGTCCTGTGCCCATTCATAATATTATAGGATGACATGACAGCCCATGGTTTCTGTTCCTTGATAATTCTCTCAAACGCCTTCAGATAAATTTCTCGTGCTGCACGCTCTGATACCCGAGAATCACAGTTCTTACGATTCGTCTCTTTATTATTACATGCAAAATGCTTCAAGGTTGCACCAACGTGATTTGACTGGATTCCTTTTACCATCGCTCCTGCAAGCTCTGCTGTCAAAAGGGGATCCTCTGAATAATACTCAAAATTACGCCCACATAATGGACTTCGATGAATATTAATTGCCGGAGTCAGCCAGACCGCTATATTATTCTCCTTCACTTCAGCGCCTCCGGCTTCACCAATCCGTTCCACAATATCCGGATTCCATGTACATGCAAGTAATGTGGAACACGGAAATGCCGTTGTGTTGACACCTGCTTCCGGAGCGATTCGTAAACCAGCCGGTCCATCTGCGGTCATAATATCAGGGATTCCATATTCCGGGAAATTGCCAAAGCCAAAGGTATTGGCAACTCCGGTATTCGGCTGCCCACCAAGAAGGTATGCCAGTTCTTCCACAGAAAGCTGCGCCAGAAACTCTTCCATTGTAATGGTTCCATCTGCAACCTCCGTAAAATCATGCTCTCCACTTCGATGCATTCCACGCCAGAGTACATAGCTTTCTATCAGTTTTCCTTCCGGTGTGAATCCATCGGTCTGTTCATCTTTCAATTTACCGATTTCAGATGCGTTCGGATCATTGTTCTGCATCACCGGAAGTTTCTCAAATGTGCCGTCTGCCCGTATTCTTTTCTTAAGGGAAGTTGGTGCCAGTCTGCTTTCAAGCTGCTCCACAACAACATTCTCCTTCAATACATATTCGTAGACCAGCTTCTCTACATTCCGCACCGAGTTTCCGACATAAATGGCATAAGAACCCTTTTCCAGAACATACGCCGCCTTCTGTACCTTGCCAAGGTCATCAAAGGATGCCATATCGCCGGTTTTCCATTGCAGGGAAAGCAACTGTGATTCCCCTTTCGCAAGAAGTCTTGTCTTTTCAAATGCAACAAGCTCTTTTGCAGGCTTTCCAAGCTTTCCCTGAGGTTTTCCCACATATACCTGAATCACTTCTTTTCCGGCATAATGACCGGTATTCGTCACCCTTACTCTTATGTGGATTATCCCCTGGTCTTCACCCGCTTCTACTGTTTCTATAGAAAATGTCGTATAAGAAAGTCCATAGCCAAAAGGATAATTCACTTTATCATATGCGCCCGGAATCGTTTCAAAATAGCGATATCCGACATAAATATCCTCTTCATAATCTACATAATTTCTGGATGCATGGAAGCCTTCCGAAGAAGGATAATCCTGCAAAGATTTTGCAAATGTATCGGAAAGCTTACCGGATGGATTTCCTTCTCCAATTAAGAGTTCCGCTGCTGCAAGTCCACCCTCCATTCCTCCCTGAAAGGCAAACAACACAGAAGAAATCAGGTCATCCTGTATGAACCAGGATGTATCCACCATTCCTCCCACATTTAATACCACAACGACCTTATCAAAATGTTCCTTCACAAGGTCGACCATCTGTTGTTCCCCATCCGACAGGCAGAAATCGCCATTTGCAAAAATACCAACCGCCATTTTCGTCATTTCAACTTCCGAATCACAAATCGCCTTATTCTCCGGATCAATAAATGCCGTACGGTCCCAGCCTTCTCCCGAAAAGCGACAGATGCTGATAATTGCCGTATCTGTAAAAGCTGTTGCTTTCTTTAACAGATCCATCGGAACCGGAGGTTCTATCGTCATTCCCGGCACTGCACCATTCTGATACTGCTTTTTTATATCCTCACGATAAAAATCACAAAGCTCTTCAAATATGCTTACTTTGTCAGCTTTACACTTCAAACCATCATACAGAGTCCTGATATACTCGCAGGTAACATCACCGCTTCCGCCACCTCCTTTTACATAATCAAAGGTTCCCTTTCCGAATAATGCAACTCTGGTTCCCCTGGTAAGGGGAAGAACATGATTTTCATTCTTTACAAGAACCATACCTTCCTTTGCTGCTTCTTTGGAAAGTGCAATATGTTCCTTAC
>CAVJLN010000147.1:0-1798 GCA_963650485.1 Bacteroidaceae bacterium | reverse complement strand
GTTCCTTACTTCCCGTTACACGCTTTCCATCCTCACCGAGCGGAATTCCCGGCTGGAATAATGCTCTTGCCCATCTCTTCATCATAAAATACCTCTCTTTTCATATGTATCTTATTATTTTAGATCTGCCGGAAAAACAATCTTCATCTGCTTTCTGGCTTCATCTATCACCTGTAACGTATCCAGCGAATATTTTCGGTATTTTTCCGGATACTCTGGCTTCCGAACAAAATCTGTAAATTTTTCAATTTCATATTGCATATCATTTTCCTGCTGGGGAATCGTAATTCGTTCTACATCCATTCCTCTTCTTAAGCAAATATTCTTGGGTGCTGCTATTTCATCAAATTCAATTGCACCATTTTCACCCTGTATTTCATTTTTTAAATACGAGTTCGTAATTTTTGAATAGCTGATGTTCGCAATAAACTCTCTGTAATCAGCAAGAAGGTTTCCGTTTCCATCAATGCTTCCCGGGAATTGTACCCCCATTGCCATGATTTTTTGTGGCATTCCAAACAGCATTGTCATTACATGAATCGGATAGCATCCTATATCCATGATACTGCCATTGGAAAGTACCGGATTAAATGCATTCTCTACAATTCCCTGCTTAAAATTATTGTATCTTGATGAATATTGACAGTAGGAAAATGTTGCCTGCCGTATTGGTGTAATCTGACTTATTTGTTCACAAATAATCTGATACGCCGGATGAAAAACAGGCCTCATTGCCTCCATCAGAAAAACCTCATGTGCCTTGGCGCACTGAAACATCCGACAGGCTTCTTCCCTGTTTGATGCTAATGGCTTTTCGCATAAGACATGCTTTCCATTCATCAGCATAAACATAGTTTGTTCAAAATGCTTGCTGTTTGGAGATGCAATATAGACCGCATCCATCTCCCTGCATTGGGAAAATTCTTCCATGCTGTCAAAACAGTATGGAATTTTTCTCTCTTGAGCAATTCTTTTTGCTTTTTCCAGACTTCTGGAATAAATTGCGGTTACTTCGGCATGATTACAGTTTCGAACTGCCTCCATAAAACGATCCGTGATGAAGTTACTTCCAATCACACCAAATCTTACAGGTTTCATAAGAGCTCCTCTTAACATATCATGATAGTTTTTACTATTTGCTTTATATTATCACGATTTATATCTGATTTCATCGTTTTTCCTTGCGATTCTGTTTATTGAGATTGCTTTTCATAACGTATCTAATTATAATACATTATAAAATTACGAAAAGAGGATGTTTTATGATCTGCGAAGAAAAAGGTGTATTAAAGGGCTCCGAATTTTTTTTCTTTACCCCTACAGATATGTTTTCATCTTATTTTTACTATATTTTGGTGTGTGGACACTTTTTTTGTAATGAATCCTACTCCATTGAACGTAATTCCCATTTAGGTCCTCTGCTCTTGTTAATTGATTCCGGGGAACTGCATGTGAAATATAATGGAACAGAAAAAACTGCCAGAAAAAACGATCTGGTTCTATTAAACTGCGACTATCCTCATGCCTATTGTTCTGGCAGTGAATGTGAATTTTATTTTATGCATATAGGTGGTACAAACTGTCGTGAGCTTACCGACAGTCTGATCCAGCGAAACAATGGATTTCTGTTTCAATCTCCCTGTTATCGTGAAATACGGGATATTATGGAACCTCTTATTTCCAAAATGTATTTTGTAAATCACATTCCAGAGCAGGAACAGTCCGTGGCCATTTATCAAATTCTGTGCACCCTGCAAAGTTCATTTTCCTCTTCGCATTCCAGTGCCTCTACCAATAC
>CAVJLN010000146.1:0-3965 GCA_963650485.1 Bacteroidaceae bacterium | reverse complement strand
TCCCATAGCATTGGCAATAAACACTTTTTTGGCAAAACCTATGATAAATCTTTTTATACCTTCCTCTACATCATTTTTATCTATAAATCTTTTGCTTATCTCTTCATTTACATCACTGTAACGAACTATGGGGCCGGCTATAAGCTGAGGGAAGAGCATTACGTAAAGTGCAAGTTTAACTAAACTTTTCTGCACCCTTACTTTTCCCATATATACGTCCGCCACATATGAAATAATTTGAAATGTGTAGAAAGAAATTCCTATCGGAAGCGCAACCGCAGCCACGTTTGTAAATACATCTATTCCAATAGCTTTTCCTATGCTTCTAATATTATCTGTAAAAAAGTTAAAATACTTAAAGTATAAAAGATTTCCTATATCAACCACTAAAATTAAAACAAAAATCAGTCGTTTGTACTTTACAAATTTATCCATCAAAATAGTCAACAGATAGTTTATGACTATTACAAGAAGCAATATTGCAAAATACTTTATGCCCCCCCAGGCATAAAAAAACATTGAAGCAGCAAGTAGCACTCCATTAGCCAATTCAATTTTTCTGGTCTTATAAGCTAATAAATAAAGAATCAGCGTGATCGGTAAAAAGCAAAATATAAATAATGTAGAAGAAAAAACCATATCTATTTCTCCGCAACTTTATCAAATAATTAATGTGTAGGTAAATCAATTATCCTCAGCCTGGCTTAGACATACATAGCTGTCCACTAGTCCATACTGCATCATTTATCCTAATACCATATATTCTCTATTCTTCTGTTTTTGGCATTCGCATCAATCCGTTAAATCATAATCAAGATACTGTGGATGTTCGAGAAGATAATCAATAAAGCCCCAACTCATTGTATATATAGCTCCCTCATTTACCTCTAAAACAACAATATCTGATTTGCCCACTAACTGATTCAAATCCAGTTCATCATAAGCATTGAAAGAAGAAATCGTATAACTTTCTGTGTAATTATTCTGAAAGTAATAACTGTTTTCAAAATGCACGTCATCGCCGAATACACCACTGCTAATAAGTGCATTCAAACTTTGTCCCATAAAGCTTCCACCCCTCAGAAAAACAGTTGGCTTATCTTCACCTTCATTTGTCACAGTCATATCGGAATCCCACCATTTACCGTCCGGTTGCAATATCAGATTAAGTGATGAATACAAATCTGTTGCAGGAGAAACAGGTTCTTTGCTTTCTTTTTCACTAGCTTCTACGGATGATAAGTTATATTGGCTATGTTCATTCATATAGTCCAAAAAATTTGCCGCACAAAGTTCTCCCCATGGTTGGCTCCAATGTATTCCTGTTGCATAAAATACAGGAGCTTCCAGCAAGCCTGTATTCTCATTGTTTTCAATAAAACTGATAGAATCGTAATAATTAATATTATTGTTATCCAGCGTTTCTATCAATTTTGAATAATTTGTGTAATCGTAATCATCTTCTTGATCAAGAAACATATATTTTTCCGGGATATATTCCTTGCAGAAATGTGCTTTTGAAGGTGTTATAAATACATACAGTTCTTTACCATTTGCTTTCAATAAATTATTAAGCTCGCTTAAATTACTTCCTAAAGTATCAAAATACTCCTGCGAAGATGGAGCGTAAATCTGATTTTCAAAGTTAATATATGCAGGTTCATACAAATAATCATCTTTTCCAATAACGACATTTGAATTAGGACTTACCTTGCAAATACTATATAATAACTGATTTCTTATCTTAAGGAGAACCTTTTTACCCGGGAATCCATTCTCCCACAGATTGTTCAAATAAGTCTGATAAGAACCATCTCCTAATGTGTCCATATTCGCTTCCACCATTTCAGGAGTTGCTGACACGCCACTAAGTGTAATCCTGGAATCAAAAATCCATCCATATAAGGGAATTAATAAAACAATAACAAAGAAAAATATAAACCATTCATTCAATAACTTCTTCAACCTGCCCTCCCCATCTTGCATTGTAATAAACATCTCCATTCCGTTGGACATTAAGTTTTATTCGTTCTCAGGACAATCCGACAGGCCCATGTGTTGCGATTAATATTTCTCCCAGACCACAGTGTAACCATAAAGGGACAAACATCATTTCATCACACCTTGCGTGCCACCCTCATAAAGGAAGATCAAGCCTCTTCCGTATAACATTTCCCTTTTTCAATTTCCTCACCTGACTATCCATGAACCTGGCAAGGCTCATTCCCCTTTGTGCCTGCAGTGGTAGTTCCTGCATCAAGCTCTCGGTATTTTTATTCAATAGTGCATGGATTACTTCATTCCTGTAGGCACACCAGCTAGCAATATCATCAAGCTTATCCAACATATCTCCGATATCTAAATTGCATTCATATTGATCTTTCAGTGTTGTCAGATAAGGATCATCGGAGTTTTCTTCTGCATTAGCTGCCCAAAGCAATGTACACCTGACAATTTTTATCTTACCGGAGATGCTCGCAATCCCAATAGAATCATTTTCGTCTTTTCTCTTGTACTCAGCAATTATAGGCCTGATTTTGGAAACGACAGCTGCATTATCAGCTTTATAACCATTTCGATCCTTCAGCAGACCGATATAATATAAAAACGACCGTAATCGATCCTCGAGCATGGCATAATCGATCAGCATGGCCTCGAAGAAAAATCCTCCATCCATTGCTTTGCTATACTTTTCTATGTTCTCAGCGTAGGTTTTTTGTTTATCTTTGTTGTCTGAGACAGGCTGTATCAATCTCTTACCCATTACGATTTCCATCGTGAAACACCATCATATCGAAGTTTGCACTTGTGTTAGATATTCGGTGCAACATATCTATAACGGAGCTGTCACTATCACCTTGTTATCTATGCCTAATTCATGCCACTACTGGATGCTCTCAGTATCACCCAATCCGCAGAATCATCACCATTTTCACCATTATTACAGTATATTCCAACAGACACAGCACCAGAATACTCTTCTAAACTAACCTCATAGTTTGTCCATGATGCATCCATACTAACCTGCAGACTATCTTCAAATAGTACATCCCCATTCTCATCTAGCAGCTTAATCAATAATCCCGCACCGTCTGAGCTTTCTTTCACCCACGGATGCAACTGGTATTCGAAAGAAACTTTCTCCTCCCCTGCAACATTTTGCAACGTCACTATTACTTTCCGTACTGTTCCGCCTCTGCAGCAGCCTGCTGCTGCGTAATCCTGTTGCCTTCCCGCACATTATAATCACACAATAATCCAACGCAGCAAACACTAAGAAAAACGATTGCGATAAGAATGCGCACATCATTTATTTTTAATTTTTTCTTTCTTGTTACCTTAGCCTCATCCATCAATTCACTCCCGACCAAAAAATCTCTCTTCCAGCATAAGACACAAACAATGATATACCGGCAAGTGCAATTCCTGTATCATATAGGTTTCTGTCTCAGGTACTCGAATTACCACATCGGAAACCGTTGCAAGTTCTCCGCCCTTAGTGCCTGTCAAACCGATCACTTTAATTCCCAGTGCCCTTGCTACCACTGTCGCAGACATAACATTTTTGCTGTTTCCTGACGTAGATATGCCAAGAAACACATCACCCTGTCTGCCAAATCCGTAAAGTTGCTGCGCAAATACGCCCAGTCCGTCCACATCATTAATATAAGCTGTGGTAAGGGCTTCATGAGCAACAAGGGGTATGGCCATTAACCCCTGCTCGAGGTTTTTAGACAGTTTTTCACCCCTATCAGGATCAATTACTTTCAGCTTTGTGGCAAACTTTTTCGGAACAGGGCGGGCAACTTTAAACCTTTTCATGAGTTCGCCGGCAATATGTTCAGCGTCCGCTGCAGATCCGCCATTACCTGCGATTAGGAGTTTGTGATCTGTTTTATAACATTCTTCCAGCAAGAGATAGGCCTTCTCTATGTCATCTTTACAAATGGACAACTGTGGATATC
>CAVJLN010000145.1:0-3981 GCA_963650485.1 Bacteroidaceae bacterium | reverse complement strand
ATGTGGTTACTTCGCCATATAAAATTGCTATTCTGTATGAATGCAAGCATTCACAAAAAGCAATTTTGCATGGCTCTGAATAGTTACCAAAATTTTTAAGGCTTTCATCAACTCATGATCTTCTACATAAAAAGAGTCTCGATTGCTAATATCCTTATCACTTTTAATCACCCAGTCCAGTAATTGTGTCAATCTCAAATCTGGGTATTTCTTCCATATGGATTCTATCTGCTCAAGAAGCGGACGGATCCGATTAATGTCTCGCATTTATTTTGCCTTCTCACGATATTCGTATCATCTGCTCATATTCCAAGAATCCTATCTCCGACACCTTCCATGATTAGCGCAATCAAAGTCTCCGCAAAGCAACCGGTCAGCAAAACAAGAAATGTTGCCGCTATAAAAAGAATTGCCACAATAACATTCTGCCACATGTCAAAACAAAGTGATAATACGGCTACTGTGCCAAATACAAGCTTCCATACTCCATGAAAAACACCAAACATTTCCACGATGATGTGAACAATGATCCAGGCAAACCCCAGGATCATCCATACCGGTATTAACAATAATCTTCCAATAAGTTTTAAAATAATCGTAATCTCCGAGATTTTTGTCCACGATCTTGTCCGGTAACATTAACGCTCTCTTTATATGTTTCCTTCCATTTTTTCCCTGGACACCTTATAGGCAATCAATTCAAAAACATATTCCGGCATCTTTCGATTACCGGCTTCCCAATCGTACATAGTCGGATATGGAATATGAAGCCAATCCGAAAATTCTCTTCGATTCATCCCAGTAAGATACCTCAATGCTCTGAATTTAGCGGCCATGTCATCTTTCTTATTACACTCAATCACTAAATTTAATCCTTCAACTTCAATTGTATAATCAACCTGCATATCCTTATCCGTATCCATAATATCCGCTCCTTTTTCATGCACTGCATGAGTTTTTCTTTTATTATAATACATGCAATGCATGAATTCAAGGTCTACCATTATTTTACTGCCAGATAAGGCATATCATGGTGCACCTCGGCTGTGTAATAACCGCCGATAGTACTTGGTGCATTAAAGAGGGCAGTCATCAGATATTTCTTGATATTTCCCACCTTGGTCGTGTTCTTGTTAAAACAGCTGATTACATACTGAATATGCTGGCTGTTCAACTTCAGAAAGCAAAGCTGTAATCTCCTGTATCGATTCCATAATGTGCAGCGCATACCATGGCAATGGATTCTGCCTCACATTCCTTCTGTGCCTTGCAAATCCCATGCTGTTCCGACAGTCTCAAAGCCATTGAAGCTTTTGTCGAACCGCAGCAAATAATCATAAGCCTTGATCTCCAGACACTTCACCAGACGATTCGCTTCCGACACCTCAAAGATTCCCATGGGAACCTCTTCCTCGGAACCATTCAGCAGCTTCAGATGATAACTCAGTGTGATGACCGCATCCTCTAGGGTATACCGGTCAATGTCGCATATACCGTCCCCAGTTCAATCTCCGTAGATCCACAACACTGTTTGGTAATATATCCGCTGCCCTTGACGATATCCTCCGCCCCGAACTCATACACCACTCCGGTCTTGGTTGCAATCTTTCCCATCCAATAATAATTTCTTGTATTCTCCTGCACTGCCTGCAAGAAAGCCTCCGACACCGGACACATCGCCTCACCTCCGTTCAACCACATAAAAAGAGCACCAGATCATTCCGGTGCCCCTTCTCATACTCAATTCTAATTTTCTGTTTATCAGCTCTGCATAATATCAAGCATTTCCTTTGGTGTAACAACAAAGGATTTTACAGGAAAATGTTTTATATTGCCTGTAACAAGATACGCATCATCATGTTCCCTGCGGCCTTCCATAACCACTTCATAGAAAACAATATCCTTCGGATCAGGAATAATTTCCTCAACCGGAACTGCATCTACAAATATGCCTCTGTTAATGATTCCCTCAATAAAAACGTCTACCACTTTCGGATCAAATTTGAATTTCGGACGAGCCAAAACCTCCCTGTATTCTGCAACAATCTCATCACACAGCAAGGGAATCAAATTTCCCAAAAGTGCCTCATTCGCAACCTGCCCCGGAACTGACTGAAACTTTAGCATAGCGGAAACTAGCACATTCGTATCTATCACCGCATAATAGTGCATTGCGCCGCCTCCTTCTATTTTTTCTTTCTTACCGCATCAATCTCAGCATTAATTTCATCCAGAGTCATTTCTGATGTTCCATTTTTCGCTGCTGCGTTGCTTAATTCCTGAAGTGCTCTTGCAGCTCTTTCAGCCTTAAAATCACTTTTCGGCAATGTCATATTAAAGGGAACACCATTCACCATTATGGATCTCTTCAGAAACATCCGCACAGCTGTAGATAAATCAATTCCCAATGCATCATATACAGCAGTTGCCTGATCCTTTAATTCATCATCTACCCTTACCTGTACCAGTGTTGTTGCCATACCAAGCACCTCCTTTTCGTCATCTTTGTAATTCAATTATAGTACATTGTATGTTTTTGTCAATCACTTGTTCCGTAAAATACCAATTTCGCGGACCGTATGTTGAATGTATTGTGTACAATAAAAAGGTACCCTATTCTGTTAACTTCCAGAAATTTCTTTGAAAATTTGGAGCTCGTTACCATTTAAAATTACCATCTGCTTGCGAAACAACTCATAATCTGCTCTCATCTGTCTGAGCCGGGTCTTCTTATGCGCGCATAAAAAAGTTCTCACATCTGCACTTTTATCAAACACAGATAAAAGAACTCAAAAAAATATCCTATTTTTTCCATTGTATTTTTAAAGTATCCTTCGTATAATAAAAGTAGGAAATTCCCTACTTTTTTTACAGGAGGTGAGTATTATGATCTCAAGAGCATTTGTAGATAATGCCAAAGTCATGTCCAAAGGGCAGGTAACCATTCCCAAAGATGTACGTGACGTATTAGGCGTCGCCAATGGTGATCGCGTCAGCTTTATTGTGGAAGGAAATTCGGTAAGAATTGTCAACTCTGCTGTCTATGCCATGCAGATCCTTCAAACAGAAATGGCTGGTGAAGCCGAAGCTGCCGGATTAACTTCCGAAGAAGATATCCTTACTATGGTTCGTGAAATGAGAAATGAGGAAACAAACGCATGAGAATTTTAATTGATACAAATGTATTAATATCAGCAATATTGAATCCTGAAGGAACACCATTTCAAAGGAGACATGATTATGGCAAGTTGTGATACCGCCATCCGAGCTTTATGCAGAAGCCTCGGAAAAGAATACAGAGTTACTACGATTGATTTTGAGAGGGTAATCTACCGCGACTTCGGCAATGGCTTCAATGTCAAGATCAGCGGTGTGCATACCACGAGCAAGCGCAAGAAAGCAACGATTTACCTCTGGTATGGAGATAAAGTGTTCAACTGCTTCATCGTGGATACGGTCAAGGACGTTTCCAGAGAGGATATCGCAGAAGTGGTCGAAAACCTTCTCGATTTCAGCAACGGACTTATTGCATCCGGCATCGACACCAGAGATAAGGTATTCAAATGGAAATGTCACAAATAAGGAGGTAGCTATGAATTACAGATTTTATTACGGCACAGATTTCCATCTGACAAATGCCGACAGAAAGATGTTCAACCACGGCAACTATGAGTGCAAGGCTCTGATGCAGGAGAAATCCGGGATGCCTGTGGCTATTTTACAGAATAAAGACCCGGAGTGTCCGATCTGGAAGGTAGCCTACGGCTTTTCCTGCGTGGTCTTTCCGACCTATGCAGATGCTATGGATTTCTGCCGTGGCAGATTCAAACATCTTGACGGAAGGGAGGTGTAACCGATGCAGGCAATCCGCTATCACCCACTTGTGGATGTGGATTCGGACGGTACGGAGAAAGTGCCGCTGTTCATGTCAACGGATGAGAACACAATCCAGCAGAGCCATAAGCTCTACCTCTCTGAGAT
>CAVJLN010000144.1:0-4036 GCA_963650485.1 Bacteroidaceae bacterium | reverse complement strand
GGAAAGTGCGAAAGCCAAGCACTTTAAGGGAGTTTATCTTCCGTACTGGACATTTGATGCACAGGCAGATTCTACATATCGGGCAGAGTACGGAAAGGATCGAACCGTTGAGGAAAATGGAGAGAAGAAAACGGTGACGGACTGGTATCACTGCTCAGGACGTCACAAGGAGTTCTTTGATGACGAGCTGGTGTGTGCAACGACCAACCAGAACCGTTCCATGCTTGCCGGAATTGAACCGTTCAATACGGCAGACAATAAATCATATAAGCCGGAGTATGTGGCAGGCTTTGCCGCAGAGAGATATGCAATTGGATTTAAAGAAGGCTGGGAAATTGCGAAGCAGAGTATCAATCGTAAGATCAAGACGTCGATTGACCATAAGATTCGTGATGAACATGATGCAGACAGCACGAGGAACATTCAGGTAAGCAGTACCTTTACGGATCTGACATACAAATACCTGCTGCTTCCGGTATGGCTTTCCAGCTATAAATACAAGGATAAGGTTTATAACTTTATGGTGAACGGACAGACGGGCAAGGTAGCCGGTAAGACCCCGATTTCCATTCCGAAGGTGATCATTACCGTTCTCGGATGTATCGCAGCCATTGCCCTCATTTACTATCTGATGAACTAAAACCGGAATTCTCCGGAAAGGAGATAAAATGTCATTAAATGTATTAGGTCTTACATTTAGTGCGGTTGTCTTTTTAGGGATTTTCATTGCGGCAGCAGTTGTCGGAATGAAAATCTACAGGAAGGTACGGTCGATTTCGCGACAGGCATTTGGAACAGAGAATATTTTAGAAGGCTTCCGTCAGATGGAAATTGAGAATTCCACGACACCGAAGTCTGTTGCAGGAATGACCAGTCTTTACCTCCCCAAGATCAAGAAGGATTTTCCTGAATTTCAATATGATGAAATGAAAGTCAGGGCAGAAAATGCCCTGACTTCTTATCTGTTAGCCATCAGCTCCATGAATCCGTCGCTTTTAAAAGAGGGTGGACAGGAATTGAAGGATCATCTTTCCATGAAGCTTGCCATGCTTCGGGAACAGGAAGTAAAGGAAACTTATCGGGACATTAAGATCCACCGCACAGAAATTGCAAATTACAGAAAACGGAACGGGCGCTGTATTGTGACGTTCCAGAGCTCTTTACAGAGCCTTTATACAAAGACAGACAGAAGCGGGAAGCTTCTTGCAGGAAATGAACAGCTTTATACGCAGACGAAATATAACGTGGATGTGATTTATATACAGGATCGGGAGCTGGTCGAAAAGGAAACCGATCTTTCCCTGGGATTAAACTGTCCGAACTGCGGAGCTCCCGTTTCCATGCTTGGAAGCAAGGTGTGCGAGTATTGCGGAACCCCGATTGTGGAATTGAACATCTATGCATGGACATTCAGCAGCATTGAAGAGGTATAGGTCGAATGAGCATTTATGATAGCTTAAATGAAGAACAGAAAAAGGGTGTGTTTACTACAGAGGGACCTGTACTTTTACTGGCTGGCGCAGGCTCCGGGAAAACGCGGGTGCTGACACACCGCATTGCCTATCTGATTGATGAACTGGGAGTGAATTCTTATCAGATCATGGCGATTACGTTTACCAATAAGGCGGCCGGTGAGATGAAGGAGCGTGTGGAGCGGCTCGTAGGCATGGGTGCGGAAAGCATCTGGGTCACCACCTTTCATTCGTCCTGTGTGCGGATTCTGCGCCGTTTTGCAGATCGCCTGGGATATGATAATAATTTTACTATTTATGATACGGATGATCAGAAATCGGTCATGAAGGATGTCTGCAAGCGTTTACAGATCGATACGAAGCAGATGAAGGAGCGGACGATTCTGTCTGCCATTTCTTCTGCAAAAAACGAACTTGTGGGTGTGCAGGAATACGCAACGCAGGCCATGGGGGACTTCCGCAGGCAGAAGGTGGCAGCCGCTTACCGGGAATATCAGAATATCCTCAAGAAGAACAATGCGCTGGATTTTGATGATCTCATTATGAATGCGGTGGAGCTTTTTAAGTCGTGTCCGGATGTGCTGGAATATTATCAGAAGCGCTTCCGGTATATCATGGTGGATGAATATCAGGATACGAATACGGCACAGTTCCAGCTGATCCGTCTGCTGGCAGAAGGGTCACGCAACATCTGTGTGGTTGGTGACGATGACCAGTCCATTTATAAATTCCGTGGAGCTAATATCCGGAATATTCTGGATTTTGAGAAATATTATCCGGAGGCGGTTGTGATCCGCCTGGAGCAGAATTACCGTTCCACGCAGAATGTACTGGATGCAGCGAATGCAGTTATCCGGAATAATGTAGGACGCAAGAGTAAGACTCTCTGGACGGACAAAGGGGCCGGGAATCGGATTCATTACCGCCAGTTTGCCAATGCATATGAGGAAGCTGAATTCATTGCAGATGATATCAGCCGGAAGATCAAAGATGACATTGTGGAAGCCGGAGAATGTGCAGTCCTTTTCCGGACAAATGCACAGGCGCGTCTCTTAGAAGAACGTTTTGTGGTAGAAGGTATTCCCTATGATGTGGTTGGCGGAACGAACTTTTATGCCAGAAGAGAAATCAAGGATCTCCTTTCGTACTTAAAGACGGTTGACAATGCACGGGATGATCTGGCCGTAAAACGTATCATTAATGTGCCAAAGCGTGGAATCGGTGCAACGACCATTGCAAAAGTGGATGATTATGCGCAGATGCATGAAATCAGTTTTTATGAGGCACTGTGTCATGCCGATGAGATTCATGGGCTTGGCAAGGCAGAAGCGAAGATCCGGCCTTTTGTCAATATGATTCAGGTATTCCGCAGCCGGCTTTCCTATTATAGCCTGAAGGAATTGATGCATGATATTCTGGACACCACGAATTATATCAATGAAATGGATGTCGATGATGAGATCGAGGCACAGAGCCGAATTGATAACATCGATGAATTCATTAATAAAATTATTGCATATGAAGATGCCAATGATGAGCCGACCTTAAGTGCATTTTTGGAGGAAGTGGCACTGGTAGCCGATATTGACCGGCTTTCCGGGGATGATAACCGTGTGCTGCTGATGACACTGCACAGTGCAAAGGGACTGGAATTTTCGCACGTGTACCTTGCCGGTATGGAGGATGGCATTTTTCCAAGCTATATGACGATTGCCTCCGATGATCCGGCAGAGATTGAAGAGGAACGCCGTCTTGCCTATGTGGGAATCACCAGAGCGAAAGACGATCTGACGCTGTGTTATGCCAAAATGCGTATGGTGCGCGGTGAAACCCAGATGAATGCGGTCAGCCGCTTTGTTAAAGAAATTCCACCGGAGCTGATGGACAATAAGCCACCTGCTCCAAAGTATCATCCGGTTGTGGCAGATAAATCCTCGCGCACGATTTCCGCTCCGAAAAAGCCGTATCTTGCTTCTACCGGAATGGGATCCTTCGGGGCACTTGGAATTTCCAAGGGTTCCGAAGCCGTAAAGGGGGGTAAGCCGGACTATGATATCGGTGACCGCGTTAAGCATGTGAAGTACGGAGAAGGCTTTGTGACGGACTTAGAGCCGGGACCGAGGGATTATAAGGTGACGGTTGATTTTGATGATGTCGGACAGAAAATCATGTATGCGGCTTTTGCAAAGCTTGAGAAGATATGATTGGCTATGATGTTTAGTTATGTCATTTAGCCATGACATTGAGTTATGCCATTTAACCATGACATTCATAAGTTGCCGGATTGTACAGAAGGACTTAAAGGAAAAGATATATAGTCTCCGGCAACTTATTTCATGTCGGGCATATGTCCTACAGAAATGATGATACAAAATGCCTCTTGTGAGTAAACGACCACGGTCATCTTGTATATTCATCTCGGCATGGAAAATATTTGTGCAGATTTTAGAAAATGACTGTTGTTAAAAGAGGGATGAAATGATATATTCCTATCTTTGACAGTCTTTTAGCGAAAAAAGTCCCGCAGACCGCTCTATAAGCGGCTTGCGAGACTTTTATTAATT
>CAVJLN010000143.1:0-4038 GCA_963650485.1 Bacteroidaceae bacterium | reverse complement strand
ACTTTTTTGTTCAGTTCAGCCGGAAGGCTGAACTGTTACAACACAGAATCGAAAAAACTGTCTTATCTTGGCAGAATGGATATCAAGGGAGAAGTGGTATTCAAAAATGTAACTTTAGTAACGTATAAAAAGTCCGGAAAGGGATATAAGCAGGAAGGACAGGCACTCAAAACCGGAAAAAAGAATCTGATCTGTGAGGATCAGGTGACCATTTGTGGGGATGCAGATATATACGTGCTTGAGATGGAAGAAGAGGCAAAGCTATCTGTGAAGGGAGCCTTGAAAGTAAACCAAATTAATTATAAGAAGGATAGCTCCATCGTAATTGAAAAAGGAAATCCCATTGCACTTGCCGGTGACATGATTGCCATGACAGAGGATAGTTCTTTTACAGTTATTTTGAATACAGGAAGGAATGTTAATGGTATACAGATAGTTAAGATTACGGCACTATTCAGGAGACCGGATTTGAAGGGGATTAAGGTGAGAAATCTTAATAGCAGTGAAAAATATTACATTTACAGGGAGGGGAGAAATATATATGCCGGAATGAAGTTATAGTATTGATAAAATGTTTTAAAGTTAGCACATTACCATACAAATGTCTTGCGTTCAAGCTACAGATTATTATATACTAAAAATAGTATCTGTATAATCAATTAAAACGATAAATGAAAGAGAGGGGAAAACATGAAGTACAGTGCGAAAGGGAAAAGATGGTTGGCATCCGTTCTGGCCATGTTGATGATTGCTTCCGGAATGCTAAGTGTTCCGATAAGCGGGTATGCTGCAGAGGCAGGCGCAGATAACGCGGAAGCAGTCAAGGAGGAAGTAGTAGAAGAACAAGTAGAAGAACAAGAAGAACAGGGAGAAGAGGAACCAACGCCGGAAATATCATCGGAGGTAAGTGTGACTCCGACATTGGAAGTGTCACCGGAAGTAAGTACGATTCCGACATCGGAGGAGACACTGCCGACTCCGGAAGAGAGTGCATCTTCAGCACCGGAACAGGAAGAAGAGGCATCTCCGTCCACAACACCGGAAGGTGAACCGACAGAAGAACCGGAGGCAACTCCTTCTGTTAGTCCGGTTCCGTCTGTTGAGCCGTTGGTTCAGGCAGAGGAATTGGCTTATTTAGGAGACACTAATCCCTGGGATAATAATGGAAATTACAGCCTGGTCATTGCACAGTATAGTATGAAAAGTTATGGGATGGAGTGGAATGCTGAGAATGTATTAAAGATTCTGGAAGCAAGAATGTCGGAAGATACAAGATTTATGAGTGTCTCTCTTTGCGGAACGACCGGAGACTGGACGCAGACGATACCGGTGTCTGTATGGAATCAGATGGTAGGTCTTTTGAAAGAAACAGGTTCGATTGGCGTGTCCAGAGATGGAAATGAAGATGAACTGAATGCGACATGGTCAATTAATGCTGCTGTTCAGACTTCAAAGGAAGTTGATACATCATTTTCCTATGAAATAACCGAATCAGCAATAAAGTTTAAGGGAGCGAAAAGCATACTTCCGGCTAAATATGGCAGCTGCTCATTAAGCCTTTGTGCTCCAAGATCGAAAAGTACGTTATATGAAAGCCTGAGTCGCTTTTATGAAGAGAATCCTACCTGCAGTATCTATGATATGAACGGAAAGAAGATCAATGATAATGTTAATATCGATAAATATGAGTCGACTACTTCTGATTATGCGGACATACATATAGCTATTAATGATAATTCCTATTATAAGATGCTTCAAAATGATACAGAGTACCAGATTACAGAGTATCTGGGTACGATTTGGGAAGGTGATAATGGAAATAAGGGCTTAGTAATTCAGGTTCAGGGAAAGTCATTTACAGAGAACCAGTTACTGAATATTCTGGAAGTAAATGAAGCACAGGGCCCGTTTACCAATATTAACATCTATCAGGAAAAAAACGACACCAATATAATCTGGAGCAGCGTAACAAATAAGGCACGTACCATGTTGATGGGGCAGAAGATATTGTTATGGCAATTTACAGAAAATGAGTCCGATCTTTCCCCGGAATGGACAATATTTGATCCCCATGAGCAGACGGATGATATTGTGGTGAAAGCTGATATTGAAAAGAGCGATGGTGTTGTTAAATTCAGTGTGAACACAACAGAGATTCCAGCAGAGAAGGTACAGGTAGGAATTCACGGATATTCGTACAAGGGAAACTACATAGGACTTGAAAGAATGAAAGCGATTCTGGGAGAGGAATCGAAGCTCCTTGTAGCGAGAAAAGAAGATGGAAGCGGAAGTGTGCCTGCATTTTATAGATTTGACTACAATAATCGTGATGCCCTTTTATATTTTGAAGATCTTACGGAATTAGAAGCCGGTGTGCAGTATATTCTGAGTGAGAGACCATCGTATTGCGGTACAATTACGGAAACAAATGGCTGGAGAGAGCTTCTTGTTGATAACTCTTCGGGTGAATATACGAATGAACAGCTGGTTGATATTTTAAATTTAAATAAGAGTGGAAGCTTCAACAAAGTACGGATATGGTTTGACCAGTCAAAAGAATGGGGAATACCGGCAGAAGTACATAATGCTGCCTGCAGGTTATTCCGGCAGAAGGAGACCTCTGATCCGAATGAAGTTGTAATTACTCAAATGGAATATCGCTATAAGAGTGAGGACAACTCTGTTATTGCATTGGATTTACATTTTCCCGAATCAATAGATGCTGATATTGAAAATGGGGTACTTCCTGAGTTTTCAGCGAAAAATAATGGAGCCTATTATATAAACAATACATGTCAATATCCGGCTCAGAATGTGGACGTGACCTTTATTAAATACAATGATTCCACAGGGTTCGCAGATTTAAAGAGCTTTATGGGAACTGCAAAGGGCAGTGAGTTTACAGCATGGAGTGGGATGAATAAGATAACGGGTAAGTATTACTACTATACTAAAAGTAAAACCTATCCTGAACAGATGGCAATTCTTATTACGAATATTGATCAATTAGAATCCGGAGCAGAATATGCTGTAGATGGATATCAGGGAAGAGTAGAGGATAATAATCTGTATCTTAAAGCTGATGATATAGATAAAGCACAGTTTAGTGAGAAAGATATTCAGAACACGGTCAATTACTATAAGGGGCAGGAAAGAACATTCTCATATATTACTGTGGATCAGGATTACAGTGCTTCCAAAGCTACCGCATATACCATTTCCAAAGACATGATCAATGCATTAAGGGAGATTTTAGATGAGGAGACTGGAGAACTTGTATTCTGCATTTCCAGAGGAGTGACGACAGGAGAAGAATCAGATGCCCAATATTTACAGAATGATCTGAGTCTGAATCTGAAAGCGCCTGGAGAAGCTTCTAAGGATATTACAATTAACACGACTCTTACACCTGTAGCCAATCAGGGGGTAACCTTTAAGATTAATAAGAGCAAAATTGAGGCGAATGCAAGTGAAGTTGGATTACAGTTATATGTAAATCCGGAGGCTGATCTTGGAAGCAGAATTCAATCAGCATTAGGCGATCCGGAAGAGAATCAGGTTATTGTATTAAAGAATGCCAGTGTGGATGGAGACGTATACTTTGAGTATAGTGAAATAGATGGAAATTACAGTCTGTTTTTCGGAGATATTGATAACTGGGAAAAGGATGTAGCATATAACATTGTTACATGGAAAACACCGGAGGATAGTGAAGGACAGCCGGTAGAATTTGAAAAGGGCCGGACGGTTTCTCTGAAGGCAGTTCATCCTGATTATGAGGGAATGAAGGTTACCTGGAAGTCCTATAGCAGTGGAGTAGTATCAGATATTTCTGCAGATGGTGAAATGTCTATATTGGGAGATATTGGAGAAGACTTCTATTATTCCGCAACTTATGTAAAGAATAAGGTTACATATGTGGATTATTGGAAGGGAGAGGTTAAGCAGGCAGGCATCGATAGCATCTCATTTAACCGGAATAAGTTGGTAATGGTTCTTCCGGATGATACCGATAGCATATCTGATGAAGAGAAGGAG
>CAVJLN010000142.1:0-4102 GCA_963650485.1 Bacteroidaceae bacterium | reverse complement strand
TGTTCGAAACGCAACCCCAAAACGAAAAAATAAACGTAATTCTTGCGGTTCTATGGTAAGCGATGAATAACCCACCGTTCCACAAACTCCTCACCATATGAGATAATGACACCAATAACAGTAAAAGGCTGTGTCTTCTGTCTTAAATCTCAGATGCATTCGCATCACTGATCATATTTCTAACCAATGACAGCCGATTACTGTGTGAACACAATCTCAGGAGGACTCAACAATGCAATGCAAACGTAGATCGCAGGAAGAATGGATGGGACTCATCCAGACCTGTCGCAGCAGCGGCTTGTCCGACAGAGCCTGGTGCATACAGGAAGGGATTTCACCCAATACCTTTTACAGTGCGTTGAAAACTCTCAGAAAGAAGGCTTATGACATCCCGGCACCGGCCGCAACTCGTATGGCGGAAACTCATGAAATCGTACCGGTATCTTTGGAACATGATTCGCCTATAGCGGATACGTTAAACTGGAAATCAGACATTCCCGTAAAAGGAAACGAATATCCGGCAATCACACTCACAGTAAATGGCTGTGTTTTGGAAATACAGAACACAGCAGGCAGAGACCTGATCTTTCACACCATATCGGCTCTGCAGCAGCTATGATCGGGGATTTGTCCAGAGTGCAAAAAATCTATATCGTGACAGGCCGAACGGATATGCGGAAATCTTTTGATGGTCTCATGGCCATTATTCGGGATGATTTTCAGATGGATCCGTTTGTCAATGCGGTATTTTTGTTCTGTGGGCGAAAAACCAACACCTTAAAGGCGCTCTATTTTGACCATGATGGTTTTGTCCTTTTACAAAAGCGCCTGGACAATGGAAAATTTCAATGGCCGCGCAATTCCTCAGAAGTTCGCTCCCTAACCAGGCAGCAATTCCGCTGGTTGATGGAGGGACTATCTATTGAGCAGCCCCAAGCAATCCAGATGTCAAAAAACAGGGATTTCTGATTGTGCAACATGTAGAAATTGAAAAATATTTTTTACCGAAAAATCCGGGATAAAAATGAATTATCCACAAGCAAAAAGTATTTGAAACATGATGAGGGGATAACATCATTCTGGCAAGAAATAAGGTGGATAACCTTATCCATTTCGTTTGTAGAGCAGCTGTTTTTGCTGGAAAAACGGAGAGATATCCACATCGGAGGTTCGTCAAAATGCCGACGGTCTGCCTGACCGGGATTTGATGAATTCCCTTCTTTTTGGTACGATAAGTACATCAAAAAGAAGGAGGACATCGCAGTGAATCCGGAAGAAGAAAAGGCATTTCTTCAAAGCCAGCTTGCACAGAAGGATCAGATGATCCAGTTGCAAACTGAAACGATCAAGGCATTACGGGAAACGGTTGAAATGATGGCGGAAAAGATTGCCGGACTTCAGGAAACTGTGAATGAATTCCAGCGGAAGCTTTTCGGTACAAGCAGTGAAAGGACAAAGAAAAAATCCGATCCTGCAGAAAGCGAAGAATCTACCCCAATCACCGTAAAAAGTCATACACGTGCAAAGAAGGCAAAAGCAACGCGGGAAGATCAGTATGGCAATCTGCCCATACACAAGGTCGTGATCCCGCTTTCCGAACAGGAACAGAACTGTCCTTACTGTAATTCTCAGATGAAACGGATCGGAGAAACCTATGTCCGGGAAGAATTACGGATCACGCCTGCCAGGGTAGAGCGGATTCATTATTATCAGGAAAAGTGGATTTGTCCTGCATGTAAAAAAGATGGAGACGGAACCTTTTTAGAATCAAAGATTCCTGATTCATTGATCCCCCACAGCCCGGCATCTCCGAGTATCGTAGCATACATCATTCTGGAAAAAGTGGGTCTGGCTCTTCCGTACTATCGCCAGGAATATTTGATGAAGCAGCTTGGCTTTACATTGCCGAGGGAAACGATGGCCAACTGGGTTATCTATGTCGCCGAGAATTATTTTTATCCGATATACGAAAGAATGCATCAGAATCTTCTGAAACGGGATCTGATCCATGCGGATGAAACGACATGCCAGGTCTTGCGTGAAAAAGATCGTAGTGCAGATCAGATATCGTATATGTGGCTGTATACAACTGGAAACGATGGGAAAGAAGCCATCGTGCTTTATGACTATCAGCCCAGCAGAAAGGGAAGCTGTGCCAGCAGTTTTCTGGAAGGCTTTCATGGCATGGTACAGTGCGATGGATACCAGGGTTACAATAAGCTGGATGATGTCGTGCTGGTATGCTGCCTTGCGCATGCAAGAAGGAAGTTCTTCGAGGCGGTTCCGGCAGGACAGAGAAAAAAACTCCGACTCTTAGATATCCATTCCGATGTAGCCATCGAGGATATCGAACTTCCCAGTGTAGAAGAACAACAGGAGTTAAATCCAGCCGAGATTGGTCTTATGTACTGCAATAAGTTATTCTATTTGGAAAAGACCATGAAGGATCTGGATGCAGACTCACGAAAAGCAAAACGGTTAGAAACAGAAGGCCCGATATGGGAACAGTTCTGGAGCTGGCTTGATACCCTTCATCCAACTGGCGGAAGCAAGCTTGGGAAAGCGGTGAAGTATGCCCAAAATCACCATGATACCTTGATGAACTATCTGTTGGATGGCAGATGCGAGATTTCTAACAACCGTGCCGAACGGAAAGCGAAAAGCTATGCGATTGGGCGCAAGGCATTCCTGTTCCACACATCAGCAGCCGGAGCCGGGGCAAGTGCCGTTATGTACAGCATTGTCGAGACTGCAAAGGCAAACAATCTGAATATTTTCCAGTACCTCTATACGGTGCTGCTGTATATGCCGGATCAAATGAATTCGTCCGCAGGTATAGAACAGCTGATGCCATGGAGTGAATTTATTCAAGAGAATTGTACTGGGCTTATTGACGTGGAGTCGAATCTCCCGGAAAACAGAATTCCCCTGCCACCGGCAAAGTAGCAGAGGAACGAGAATTTTTGTTGATTTGAGGGATGGTAGGCGGTGTGTTATTCATCGCTTACGTTTCGTGGTCATATAATCAAAATAATTCCCTTTAAGATCACCTATGTTCTCTAGTGCCTCATAGAACTTACTTACACAACCTTCTTCCAAAAGTGACTGGATAATCTCAACTTTTTCTTGTTTAGTCATTCAATGCCTCCAACAAGCCATATTTCTACACAATCTTTATGTTTCCCAACAGCTCCTCTATCCAATCCAGCTTCTGCAATTCCTGTATCCACTCTGCCGGAATGGCATCATATCCATAATACAGACCGGCAAGTCCTCCGGTAACTGCTCCAACTGTGTCTGTATCATCCCCCAAATTAACCGCTTTCAAAACTGCTTCGGGAAAGGACTCTGTTGTAATCAGACACCAGACTGCTGCTTCTAGCGTATCGATCACATAACCGCTGCTCTTAATCTCACCTTCCGGCATCTTACAGAACTCTTTTAAATCAGCAAGTTTTGTGAAATTTTCCAACTCCGTGCGGTTCTGAAAATCCTGCCTGTAATAGCTATACGCGTCATCAATGCCACTTTGAAGCCTGCTAATCAGTTTTCCTTCTTGACCAAGCACAGCTTTGACCATAAAATAATAAAACCCACATGCCATCTGACTACGAAGATGGGCATGAGTAAGTGCTGATACATTGTGAATGATATAGATGCTTTCATTCTCCGATGTACATATCACTTTTTGCCGATTATATAAATGCAGACAGACCGGAAGTATTCTCATAAGCGATCCATTGCCATTATCAAATTCGCTGTTGCCTCCAGCTTCCACCGGTGCAGTTCCCTGATCATACCGAGAAATCGCTCTGGATACTGTAATGCCAATATCAAACACCTCATGGAACGGAGTATATTCTCCATAGTGACACCACTCCGAGAATTTCTCCATAATATCCTGATAATCAATTCCGCCTCTTTGGTTTATGCTGTCCAATGTAGCAAATACCATGCTACTGTCATCTGACCAGGTTCCTGCAGGTTGGTTATGCGTTCCATATGCCCGCATTCCTGTTACCGGATCGACTTCACGTTCTGCCCTAGAAGTAAATTCAACCGGTACGCCAAGAGCATCACCAACAACAAGCCCAAGAATTCC
>CAVJLN010000141.1:1990-4240 GCA_963650485.1 Bacteroidaceae bacterium | reverse complement strand
TACAGTTTTTTATGGAGAAAATGACTATGAGTGATAGCAAATACTGGTTAGTTGGAAAGATTAATGTCTCAGAAGATAAGAAGCAAGAATTCAATGCATATGTTATGGAGATTCTTAGACGTTTCGGCATGCGCAAAAGAAAAGAAATCGATGTTGCAGGAGAAAAAATAACTATTCTGGCACATCCTACTCCGGATAAAGATGGCATTGTGGCATTTGATTATTCAATTTTTGAACAGAAAAATCGTGATATTTCTACATATAATACGAATACCTGTGAGCTATACACAGTTGACCGGGGATGCAATGAATATGGTTTGGCGATGAACTGTATTTTATTGCTACAGGAGTGTTATAGCAATGGCAGCTGTTTCTTTATGAATGAAAGAAAACCAATATATGCCGGTGTGTATATGGATCTTTTGAGCACTATCCTAAATAAGAAAATACCTAATAATGGTCGTGAAAAGATGTGGGATATGCTTTTGCTTCTGAGGAAAAATCCTGATACGGATTTACCAAGTACGATGGATATCTTTCAACATATTTTTACACATTTTTATAGTAGATTTGAAGATTTTCAAATTTTTTCGGTACTGGCTACAGACGATACCGAGCCACCAACAACTGATAAAGATCCAATTATGGCTAGAACACATATCTCAGAAGCACCTTATATGTCTAAACGCGAATATTTGTACAGAACTATGACTGAGGAATATCAGCGTGACAAGAAAATGCTGACGGATTATTTGAGAGAATTGCTTCATTTGCCGTTGGCAAATCGGGAAAAACTTGCAGGGGAAGATAATAACTTAGGGATTATCGCAGAACTTTCATTTTATTTGCCGCCTGCGTGCCTTGTGAGCACATTTGCACTGTTGGAGGGTAAGCCATTCTGGGATGAATGGGACAATCTTATAACTAGAAATTATTATACAGATATTATTTGCAGAGATGTTGAGGGGAAAAAGCTGTCAGACGAGTGGGAGAAGTTGAATATTTATAAAATCATGTTCCGCGAAAATGAGGATGAATTTCTGGAATTTTGGGATGGAGAAAATCTCATACTATCTGATGAGATGAAAAAATGCATTCAGAAATGGAAAAACCTCATGGATACGCAAGAGGATCAAACGGATCTGCAGGTGAAGGCCTATCTAGAGGAAACCATTGCATATATCAATAAGGAATGGTCATGTCGCTATATTGACGAAGATTTTATCAAAAAGATCATTGACCATCAGAGTGACCCAGTATGGCGCAAGGCGTTATTGGTGTTGCGTAGAATTGTGGACGACGGCTTAGAGTTGTTTCCAGAGATGAATAGAAAAATGGCAGTTCTATGGCTAAAACCATATCGCACATCATTTGATTCGGCAGCAGTTGCTGCTTTTGGTTCTTTGATGGAAAATGATGTGGCTCGCCAGAGAGTGTTTGGATTTTAAGTTCAGAGGAGAAGAGAAATGGGTTCATTTGCAAGGTATCATGGGAACAGCAAAATATCAGAGGATAAGCAGGATGTTTTTGCTAAACAAATGCGTCGTATTCTTGATCTGGGCGGGATGATGAATACAACAGAGGTGAAACTATTTGACCAGACGTTGGAGTTGCTTCAACCTGTTGGGACAATACAAGAAGATAAAATTTATTTTCATTACAACTATTTTGAGGATCGAGGCTGGGAAACAGGGTGTTTTATCCCTAAAGAAACGGAATTATGGTCAGAAAAAATCGGAGATGCAGAATTCAGTGACACAATGACGGCAGCCTATATGCTGTATGAATTATACGATCCTAATTATGGATTTGCAAAGAAAGACGGTGATTTTGTAGAGGCTTCGCAAACTATTGGATGGCTGAACCAGATTCTCGGGACACAATTTTCCATGGGCAAACGAGCAAATTTATGGGCGTGTATGGAAGGGGATTCATTCGCAGAAGGCTGTGATGAGAGCAGTATGAAGATGCTTAGGTATCTCGTTCCATATGATAGAGAAACTGCGGTTGGGGGCACCGACCTTACTGATCTATTGTGCATTATAGATGAAACTGATGATTTACTAAAGGGCGGTGCAGAGATTGGGACCTACGCAGCAGATGTTTTGAAGTGTAAACAGGAATTGCTTAGGTTTTGGGAGTCAAATCCGGATGCCGAGATTCTATGGAATCTTCTGGGAAAAATCTACGAGGAACGTCAGCAGGAAAAATCAGAGGAATTGCTGTCTTTGGCAGAGTTGACACTTACCA
>CAVJLN010000141.1:0-1980 GCA_963650485.1 Bacteroidaceae bacterium | reverse complement strand
ATGCCTGCCAGAGTGTTTGTATATCTGACCGCTGAGATACGCAAAGAAAAGTTTTGGACATTATGGAAGGATTTGCACACAAAGGTGTATCATGATGAACGCATGAAATCATATGCGTCTGCAGAGCTGATAAAATGGCGCAGGGAAAAGCTGCAGGAACCATTTGCACCAATCAAAACTAGTGAATACTTGAGGCAGGATGGCTATTTTACATTTTATGATACTCCACAAGAACTAAAGGATAAACCAAATTTTTATTTGTCAGATGCAGACAGACTTTATTGGTGGGATGGCTCGGATGAAGTAGAGATCACAGAAAAAACGGACATATGGTTAAAACAGCTTGCTGAAAAATATAAAGAGAACTTAGAAAACAAAAAAACGGAAGCCAATTCTATTTCTGCTTTACGATCATTTATAAAAATGCTAGTCGAAATAAATGAGTACTATTGGCATATATTACCCTTTGAGAGTATGTTTTATGATTTTGTGGAACATATTTCACAGCCAGAATATATTGCAGGTAGAGAGTTGATTCATCAAATTGCAGATGCAGAAGAAAATCGCAAGGCCGGGAAAATAATAACCTATGGGGGAAACAGCTATCTGAAGAGCAAAAATGTAATTGGAAACGATGGACGAATTCAAGTGAAACGTATATACGCGGTGTTTACGAATAAGCAGTTACGCAAAAAGTATTTCGATTTTTAGGAGCTTTAAGTCTTGGCTAATGGAAATCCCGCTTCCGGTATTCACAGTAAACGAAGTAGATGATAATGCAGTAAAAAAATTCAAAACACTTGCGACGAAAAAAGGTCGTATGGAAGCAAGTTTGCTAGATGAACCCCAAGAAGTTCTTTTGAATAAACTGCATCTGATTAATGGCGATTATTTGACGAATTCAGCAATGCTTTTATTTGCCGCTGATCCAGAAAGATATCAGTTGGGTGCGTATATTAAAATTGGTTACTTTGAAACAGATGCAGACCTTTTGTATCAGGACGAAATTCACGGATCTATTCTGGAACAAGTTGATAAGGCAATAGAGCTGATTTATTTGAAATATATGCGGGCAAAGATTACTTATGAGGGCACACAAAGGATAGAGAGATATTTTGTTCCAGAACTCGCATTGAGAGAAGCTTTGATAAATGCTATTTGTCATAAACAGTATCAATCGGGAGTACCGATTCAAGTCAGTGTATATAAGGACAAATTGTATATTGCGAATGTTGGATGTTTACCAGAAAATTGGACGTTGGATAACTTACTGGGAAAACATGCCTCTGTACCATACAATCCCAATATCGCAAATGTTTTCTACTATGCCGGATTTATAGAGAGCTGGGGACGTGGAATTGAAAAAATCCGTAATGCCTGTGAGGTAGAAGGTATGCCTATGCCAGAGTACACTATTAATCCAAGTGATATAATGATTAAATTCACAGCCTCAGAAGATTGCATTGTTAAGGTGACTGATAGGGTGACTGATAGGGTGACTGATAGGGTGACTGATAGGGTGACTGATAAGGAAAAGAGAGTACTGGAACTCCTTTATGAGGATCCAGGATTAACAATGCTAGTATTAGCTGAAAGAATGAAAGTAAGCAGAAAATCTATAACCAATTATTTAAAATCATTACGTGAAAAGAATATCATAGAACGAATTGGATCAGACCGAAAAGGTTATTGGAAGATTAAGAATCAATAATGGAAAAGTCCTGGATTAACATGTAATTGAAGCCCAAAAAAAGTCCGCACCTTCTTGTGGATAAAATATTGTGTCGTTCTACAGGTACAAGCGGGTACAGCAAATAAAGTTAGAGAAGAAGGGTTTCTAAATAATCCTGTGGTCTAGGCTATAAACACTTGTGGTGGACCCTATAAACTTATTGTGGTTTACCTATAACACTTTTGTGGTTAGGCTATAACATTTATGTGGTATTAATACATGGTATATAAGGATTATCTATAAAGTTA
>CAVJLN010000140.1:0-4343 GCA_963650485.1 Bacteroidaceae bacterium | reverse complement strand
AGATTAATCGTGGAAATATGAGTAAGATTTTCGGTGAGCTGTTGATGCTGATTGAGAAGGATTACAGAGGTACAAAGGCAACGCTGGCATATAGCGGAACATCGTTCTCTGTTCCGGAGAATCTTTATATTATTGGTATGATGAATACAGCAGACCGGAGTCTGGCAATGATTGATTATGCATTGCGCAGACGTTTCAGCTTTTTTGAGATGGAGCCGGGATTCAATTCTGAAGGATTTAAGGCATATCAGGCATCACTGCAGAATGAAACATTTGATGCTCTGATTGAGCAGGTGATAGATCTGAACAGAGAAATCAAAAATGATGATTCTTTAGGTGAAGGATTCCGCATTGGTCACAGTTATTTCTGCGGTCAGAAGGTATGCACCGAAGAATGGATGAAGTCCGTTGTTTATTATGACATTATCCCTATGCTGCAGGAATACTGGTTTGATGATAAGCAGAAGGTACAGCGTTGGGAAAATAATCTGAGTGGTGTGTTCAATGGTTAATGATAAGGGGATTTTCATTAAAAATATCTATTATATGCTGGCCTATGCATTTCAGGTACTCAGACAGAAAAATTATGAGCAGATAGCTTCCGAAGAATTTGATGATGTGCAGGACCTTTTCGCTGCAATTCTGGCCAGAGGCATTGCGCAGCAGCTGAAGCAGGGGCTTCACAAGGAGTATGTCACCAAGAATGAGAATTTGCCTGTTCTTCGTGGAAAATTGGATGTCTCTGGAACTGTAAGAAATCAGATCCAGAGGAAGAAGGTTTTAGCCTGTGAATATGATGAACTGTCTGTAGACAATATTTTCAATCAGATACTGAAGACAACGGTGGATATACTTATCCGTGATTCGAAGGTGCGGATTGAAAATAAAGCGAATCTAAAGAAGGTAGCGCTGTTCTTTGATGAGGTAAGGGTCATTGATCCTTCAACTATTAGATGGAATCAGCTGCGTTACCAGCGGAATAATAAGAACTATGAGATGATGATGAATGTCTGCTACTTTGTTCTGGATGGAATGCTGCAGACAACGGAGAAGGGAAATTACAAGATGACAGCCTTCTCTGATGAGCATATGCATAGGCTTTATGAGAAGTTTGTCCTGGAATACTTTAAGCGTCATCATACATATCTGGATGAAGCCAGGGCAGCACAGGTGAAATGGGATCTGGCACCGGAGACAGAAGAAAGCATGATTCGGTTCCTACCGGTTATGCAGACGGATATATTCCTTCGATATCAGGATCAAGTACTGATAATAGATACAAAGTATTATGGAAAAACAATGCAGATGCAATATGACAAGGCCACGCTGCATTCCGGAAATGTGTATCAGATCTTTACATATGTTAAGAATCAGGATGCGGCTGGAACCGGGAAAGTTTCAGGAATGCTGCTGTATGCAAAGACGGATGAGGCGATTACGCCAGACTGCAGTTTTGTCATGGGCGGCAATAAGATCAGCGTGAAGACTCTGGATTTGAATAAGGAGTTTTCTCTGATTGTAGCGCAGTTGGATCGAATTGCGGAAGAATATTTTGGAAAAATGGGGTGTAACGAATAGATGACAGAATTGCAATTTAAAAAATTGCTGATTGAAAGTATACAGATTGATAATAATCTACACAAAAATGAAGTTATTGAGCTGCTTAAGATGGTAACGGTAAAATTTGAAAAAACGGGGCAGTTTGCAAGGCGTGGAGTGTGGAATCAATGCATAGAGTATATTTATTTGAGTATTGTCCCTGATAAACTTATGGATTTGAAAAAGCACAAAGAATATATCACAAAAATGTGCTATGAGATTTATCCAGTAAGCGATGATTACGAATTAGAAGAAGTCTTTTTTAAGCCCGGAATGATGGCAGACGATGAGGAGGTTAGCCAGGAAATCCACTTTGAGCAGATTCAAAATGAAATTATTCAAGAGATCCGACAAGCAAAATACATGATATGGATTGCGATGGCATGGTTTACGGACCCCGTATTGTATCGTGAACTGCTGAAGAAAAAAGAGCAGGGGGTGATCATTGAAATAGTTCTGGATGATAATGAGAAAAATCGTAATGCTGAGTTCTGTCTAGATATAGATTTCCCAACATACTGGGTGACTATTGAGTCACTGTACAAAAATATTATGCATAACAAATTCTGCATTATAGATTTACAAACCGTTATTCACGGAACTTTTAATTGGACAAAGGCAGCCAATTATAACAAAGAAACAATCAGTATTGATCATAATAGAAATACAGCGGAGAGTTTTGCTGATGAATTTATGAAGTTAAAAATGGCAGGTAAATAGGTGCAGTATGGCAGAGGAGTTAATATTTGAAAATATATTAAAATTACAGACTCCAGTAGGGTACTTTTCTGTAATGTCTGGTGATGAGATGATAACCTTTTCGGTGAAAAGAAATGGAATTGATTGGCCTTCGGAAGTTGCAGACGATAAAGGTAATATGATTGGTGAAATTCATACCGATACGAATTATTGTATTGTAATCGATGCCGATAAGCTTCAGACAGGAAAGACCTATATTGTTAAGTTTGTTGCGAATGCGAGCTGTAAATGGGAATTTTGCGATTCGGATGAACATACTACATGCTATGACTCAATTATTGATAGTTGGGTAGTAGGTATTGGAGCATTTGATCCAAATGACCAGGAAAAAGAAGACCAAGCATGGAAATATTCAAAAACAAAGGGCTTCTTACAGAAAAATTTCATTCAAGAGCCACCTTCGTATGATGAGTCTAATTTTGTTCAATATACGGTAGAGGTTCTTGATACATATGATGGTTATCGATTTAAGCTATTTGACCATTCATTGAATAGAATTATATTTGAAGTGGCATGGGTTAAAATCGATAAATTTCCATCAATTGAGTATGAGGGTGCCTTGGGGTTGTGGCTGTGTTAGGGATATAAAAATGTTAAGAGAAAATAAATCCTTTGCATACTCATATGAAACCGGGGATGAATCTCTTCCGCATCTTAAAGATATGGTTTCTGACGTGGAGGATTCGGAGAAGAGTAAAATTGTAGCGTATTTGCAGACTCATTGTATAGCAGCATGCCCAGGAATAATTCATGATTATATTAATCCAGACAATGTGATTGGATATGGCAATCTATACTCAGATGGAACCTACTTTTGGGATGATGTTTTCTGCAATTATGTGAAACAATATAATATTCCGGTTCCAGATGAGTTTCGTCAGCATATACTAAAAAATTACAATGCCAGAATGAAGAGGCATACTTTGCTACGACTTGTTGATAGTGTTGAAATTCGTAACAATCCTTACCTTGGATACCGATATAATGTCAGAATCTATAAGAACGGCGTTACAAGGTACAAGAATATTGAGGATTGCAAGGATGGTGCGATGTTGTACATAAAGCCTGAAGATGCGGAGTATATAATTGATCCCATTACTACTGAGCTGTTCTGCTACGATGCGGATGGCCATGGTCAGCCTATTATAGACGGATATCATTGGAGGATTATCTTTTATAAAAAGGATGAGGTTGTCGATGAAATTGAAGGATGGCCAGGAGAGAATCCTTGGAGATATGAAGAGATAAAGGGAATTATAGAATTCGCTGAGCGATATATACCAAAAGATTTGGGCTCAAAATATATGAATTTTATTCAGATGGAGGAATAGATAAAATGCGGTCATATGACCGCATTTTTCTTGACAAGGGATGAAATATGGATATAATATATAGTACACGGAGGTAACTAAGTGAGTACAAATCAAGCTAGTACGTCCGATATATCAGCATTTCTTGCAAAAGCGAAGAATTTGATGACAGCAGGGAAATATGTATTTATTCCTCGTGGGAAAAATATGCAAGCACTTGCGGATCATGGAATGACACTTGCCGATGCTAAAAGTGAAATTATAGGGCTGGTAGTCGGAGATTATTATAAGGGTCCAAAACAGGATTTTGATCCGGCACAGCCGGGAGACATATGGGAATTTAAGAAGGATGTAGATGGTGAACAATTCTATGTTAAACTTAAAATCCAAAAGCGAAATGGAGAGGATGTCCTCAAATGCCTAAGTTTCCATGAGGATGATTATAGTTAGGCAAGAGGAGGTGAATGTGATGATGGAATATTGTGACACATGTGGAAAAGAAGTTGAAACCAAAATAATTACACGTCCAGAAACATTTAAGGTTTGTGGAGAGGAGATTACGGTCGAAGCTCAGATTCTGGTGTGTGCTGAATGCGGAGAGGAATTATTTTGTGAGGAATTAGATTCTGCAACACTTGTTAATGCATACAATGAATATCGCAGAAGACATAAGCT
>CAVJLN010000139.1:0-4364 GCA_963650485.1 Bacteroidaceae bacterium | reverse complement strand
GCAGTGGGAAGTTCGATCCTGTTTGATTGTTTCGTTGTGGTGACTTAACAATACTACTTTTAGGACTTGCTTTCCACTGTTTTTGTATAGAAAATACCAGTTTACAACTTTATAAATGGTAGACTTGCTGACGAATGAGCTGTTTTAAAGCCTTTGTCATAGCATTTGATTTTATATGTGTTTCGATATTTTTCACGAAAGTGGCAAAAAATATCTGTTTGCGAATGCCCTGACTTAATTCAAAACGAAACTCCTGTACACTTTTCGTGCGGTATTCAGAAAAACATTCATTCTGATAGGGGAGAACCTTCATGGCACAGTAACTGATATTGATCAGATTGACCAGCATTTCGATTCCTTTACAGCTTCGAACCATATAGTTGCAAAAAGACCAGAACGTTTTCTGTTCATAGTAGCTTGTTTCAATATTCCAGCGAAATGAGTACAAAAGCAACGGAATGTATTTCATCCGGTCACTTCCAGTCTGATTAAGTGGTTTCTTTTCCTGCCAGGCACAGAAAATCTGCAGTTCTTCCGGGAACACTGTACTGAAAAACAGTCGCTTTGTACCATGTTCTTTTTCAGTGGCAGTGACATAGGCAAGGATTTCCCTGTCGCCGAAAATTTTAGTAAGAACACGGCGGACACCGGTATAATAATCACCGATCTTTTCGTTGGAAAACGTAAAATCTGTCTCAACAGAAAGACGTTTTCCATGTTTGGCAGGACGTCCCCGCCGACCGGTACGTGCAGGTGCAAGATCATACATGACAGAATCAATCCTTGCATTACCGATCAGATCCAGATTTGGATATTCATCAACGATGGATACCAGGTTCTGTTTTGTATACCAGCTGTCACAAAGGATGATGACATGATCTTTGCCGTGAAATTCCGGCATAACCTGCCGGATCATGGAGGCTGCCAATTCCAGTTTTGACTCTTTCTTCTGCCACATACGATAACCAAGTGGAACGGAAAGGTAAGACACCTTATCGCCATTCCAGACAGGTACGCATAGCATGACACTCACAAAGCAGTGTCCATTCAGATAGTTGGAACCGTTGTGTGCAGCATGATCAAACAGTTTTGAAACATTTTCAAATTTTGCACCAAATTTAGATACCATCGTGTCATCCACACACAGAAATACCGGCTGCGTCTGCAAGGAATCCGGTATCAGCTTCAAAGCAATCCGGGCAGTGGTATTCATAAATCTGGAATAATCAACCTTTGCATAGGAACAGGCATAATAAAATACATTCAGCGATTTCTCTGTTATTCCGGATAAAAAATGCTGATACAGAAATCGGATGGAATGCGCAGATTCCAAAGCCAGTATGGATAATGTCAACAGAAACAGGGTATCTGCTGTCGGAGCAGAAAAAGTTTCAAAATAAATCAAAAAATATTGATGAAGTCTACCAATCAGTGTTTTTTCGTTGTATAATGTCTTTATCGTACAAGGTCACTTTCCTTTGTAATGTTTTGCTCAAACTCATTATACATCAGAAAGTCCTGTACGATATTTTTTTATGAAAAAAGTTGTAAAGTGGTGAAAAAAACAGAAAAAAGCCCCGAAAACCTTATAATCACTCTGAAACGTAGTGTTTATAAGGCTTTCAGGGCCTTTAAATACTTAAATTTAATAGAATATTAGCCTTTACAGATTACTTAACCTAACTGAGCTGCAACCTCTGCTGCGAAATCCTCGTTCTTCTTCTCAAGACCTTCACCAGTCTCAAAACGAACAAAGCTCTTTACAGAAAGATCCTTTGATACTGACTCGATGTATTTAGCAACTGTCTGCTTGCCATCCTCAGCCTTAACGTATACCTGATCAAGAAGACAAACTTCCTTAAGCTCCTTAGATACACGACCCTCGATCATGCCATTGATAACCTTCTCAGGCTTCTGTGACTCCTTAGGATCGTTCATAATCTGAGCAAGAAGAATCTCCTTCTCATGTGCGATATAGTCTGCAGAAACATCGTTTCTAGAAACATACTTAGGATTAAGAGCTGCAATCTGCATTGCAAGGTTTGTAGCTGCATCCTTAGCTACATCAGTAGCTTCGCCTGCCATCTCTACGATAACACCGATACGTCCGCCGCCATGTGTGTAAGATACAACAAAACCATCAGCTGCTGTAACCTTCTCGAATCTTCTAAGAGAAAGCTTCTCACCGATTGTAGCTACCATCTCTACGTGAATATCATTAACAGTCTTAGACTCATCCTCAGCCCACTTTGAAGCAAGAAGATCATCGATTGAAGCAACATCAGAATGAAGAATCTGTGTAGCCACCTTCTCAACATAGTTCTGGAACTTCTCATTCTTAGCAACGAAATCTGTCTCAGAGTTAACCTCAAGAACTACTGCAGTGTTGCCCTCAACAACAACCTTGCAGATACCCTCTGCTGCGATACGTGAAGCCTTCTTCTCAGCCTTTGCTGCTCCATTCTTACGAAGGAGCTCGAAAGCTGCATCCATATCACCATCGCACTCTGCAAGTGCCTTCTTACAATCCATCATACCTGCGCCAGACTGCTCGCGAAGGTCTTTTACCATTGCTGCTGTAATAGCTGCCATAATTATGCTTCCTCCTCTACATCTGCTGACTCCTCAGCAACTTCATTCATCTCGCCCTGCTTAGCCTCGATGATAGCATCTGCCATCTTTGAAACGATAAGCTTTACAGCACGGATAGCATCGTCGTTACCTGGAATAACGTAATCAAGCTCATCTGGATCACAGTTAGTATCGCAAACACCGATAAGTGTAATACCAAGTGCGTGTGCTTCCTGAACACAGATGTGCTCCTTCTTAGGATCAATGATGAAGATAGCATCTGGAATATGATTCATCTCCTTGATACCGCCAAGAACCTTTGTAAGCTTCTCCTGCTCCTTCTTGAGCTGGATAACTTCCTTCTTAGGAAGAAGCTCGAATGTTCCGTCAGCTTCCATCTTCTCGATAGCCTTAAGACGCTCAATTCTTGTCTGAACAGTCTTGAAGTTAGTGAGCATACCACCAAGCCATCTCTCGTTAACATAGTACATACCGCAGCGCTCTGCCTCAGTAGCGATAGCGTCCTGAGCCTGCTTCTTTGTACCAACGAAAAGAATAGTACCACCCTGCTGTGCGATATCGAAAATAACATCGTAAGCTTCGTCTACCATACCTACAGACTTCTGAAGGTCGATAATGTGAATACCATTACGCTCTGTGTAGATGTAAGGAGCCATCTTAGGGTTCCATCTACGTGTCTGATGTCCAAAATGAACACCGGCCTCAAGTAACTGCTTCATTGAAATAACACTCATTTTAATACCTCCTGGTTTGTTCTTCCACATAAATCCACTTGGCATCTACCCGGGGAACTATTCCTTAGGAACCAAAAATGCCAATCATTATGTGTGTTTTCTCAACAGCCCTTTTAATCTACCATAGATAAGGCCTCAGTGCAAGAGAAAATTATTCCTGATGGCTGTCTGTCAGGCCATTTTCTACTCTTGTTCTCTGATTCATAACAAGCATAGCTGCTATATCATCTTCACTGCTGTCACTAGATATATAAAAAGTGCCTGCCTGAATCCTGTTTGCAAGACCAAGCTTTATAAGATATGCATTAAAATCTTTTGCCGATGCTATAAAGCCTGCCTCGTACAGATTTTCTGTAACTGTATCAGAGGACTGCCCAGCAGATATGGTAAAAGCTGTATAGGAAACTACTGTATCTTCGCTTTGATTATCTATATCACTTGCATCAGTATCGAGACCCTCATCTCTTATAGCATTTTTATTTTCACTTATGTCATCAGCCCTTGAATCCTGATTATCACCAGATGATGCTTCTTCTAGGTCAGTATCCCCAGCTGTCTCTTCTTTATCTGCGAGAGTGTCCTCAGCCATTACCATGCCGAGCTTTTCTGCCCTTTCTATAATTTCCTGGTCAGTCAATTCTTTTTTCTTTTCAGAATAGGATGTAGACCAAAATGCCAATGATAAAACAAGAGTTGTAATTATAATGCCAATTCCTGCTCCTCTTAAATAATATTTAAGTCTCACTATCTGCCCTCCTTATATAATCCAAGGACAAATTTTACCTCTCCAAGGCCCCTTCCAAGCTTCTTAGCTATCTCTATTTCTGTAAGGCCTTCATCATGTAAGGTAAGTATTTCTGCATTTATATTTGAAGAATAGGATGGCTTTTCATATGCTCTGGCAAGCAGTTCATTAAATGGCTCCACATTCTCCGCTGAAATCCTTGTCTCAATCTTATTTTCTTCTATATTTGCATTTAAAAATTGAGATTTATTATTCAAATCAGTTAGATCTTGTAACTCCTTGCTCTTTATATC
>CAVJLN010000138.1:0-4414 GCA_963650485.1 Bacteroidaceae bacterium | reverse complement strand
CAGTTCCCCTTTCGCTGAAAAGCTGTGTTCTAAAATTCGTGAGATCCAGCTTGTCTCCGGACTTCCGGTGATGGCAAATGTTGCACTGGAAGAACTGATTTCCTCAATAAACGAAAGAACAAAAAATGCGTAGGAAGGATAAAGATTATGTTTAATGAAGAAAAACATATACAGATGGTAAACGAGGTAAAGAGGTTGTATGAACAGACTCCGGAAGGACAGATCACCGATTCAGATACGATTCTGAAAGATATTATGGATGAGGTGTCCTTTGAAGAAATCGGATTATCCACAGATATTTTGAGTATATATTTGAACTCCAAAGATCGTCAGTCCGTTGAGAACTTATTCTTTACCTTTACCGGTGTGGAATTTGAAGAATATCTGGAAAAATGTATCTCTGATACTACCAGATCAAAGAAAAACAAAAGAAGCCTTGTTGCACATCATATCATCTGGGATACAGATGGTGAAGATGTTATGCTGCCTTCTCTGGTTGTAATTCCTGATGAAATCCTTCCGAGCCAGTATTCATTGGATCCAGGAGAAATACTTGACCGTATTTCAGACTGGCTTTCCGATACGTTTGAGTTTCGCCATAAAGGTTATCACTTGAATAGCACTGGTGAAGTACTCAGGGATTATCTGAAGGAAAAATTTGCGACAGCAATCGAAGAGTACGATGATGAATCGGATTTTTACAGCGAACTCATAAATGCAGGAATCACGGTAGATCATGTCCGTGATTATATGGGAGATGAGACTGCAGAACATATGCAGCAATTCTGTGAAGGTCACGGGTTAATCTAAATCGCGGTAGGAAGGAGTAATATCATATGGGTGTTACAAAAAATGAATTAAGGGAATTGTTGTCCAATGGGACAACGTTGGAATCCATCTTCGAGTTTACGGAAGGGCAGGACTGCCTTATTTTCAAAGCAGATCGATTCAAGAATACCGAAAATATTATCTATATTCCGGACATTTTCTTAAACGAAATTGAAGTCACAAGACCGCTTGATGCCGAAGGAATTGAGCATGTTATTGAGCATTGCTGTAATGGAAAAGATTTCATTAACGAGTGCAGAGGCAATGAACAATTGGCAGAAGATCTCTTCAATTATGATGATTGGCAGCATCCGGATCTTCAGGATCTTCTGGATGGTTATGACGAAGAGGAATTTCAAGAGGAGTATGGCTGCCCTATGAGCCTCTACCTAATGCCAAGGATGGATTTGAGATTATTGGATTAAGGAAGGAGAAAAATGAGTATTTTCCCAACAATAACAGAAAAAACACAGAGTTTGTACGAAGATTTTGCATTTCTGGATAAGGATACGAAATACAAAGAAGACATTCCCTGTATCTGTGGTTATTATGGACGCGCTTGTCGGAAGATGAATCATACGGCTAATTCTGTGTTATGCACAGATTGCCCTCTTTCAAATTTCGCATCAGTTATGGATACGGTCGAAGAATATCGCAGAGTAAAAGGGTGTAAATTGCAGGAATTGAATACGAATAGCTACGAAGAAATCCATAGAATGCTTCAGAATAAGGCTGTACGGGTAAAGGTAGATATTATCGAAAATGTTGTGAATTACCTGAAAAGAGAATCTATGTATCATGATTTCTATTTCACGTTTGGATCAGATTTGGGATTTCCATATCAATACGGATATCTGATTGTAAAGGCATTTGATAAACCAGATGCCGTCAGAAAATTCAAAAGAAGGTATCCTGATCGACATGAAAACTGTCTAAACTGCGCATTTATATATACACAAGAGCAGTGGGAAGAACTTTCTTCGGATATGGGAATATGTCACAAAATTATTTGATAATGATTGAGGGTTGGTACTGCCAGCCCTCTTTCATTCGTTAAGGAAGGTGAGTGCAGTAATGCGAAAAGAAAAGAAAGAAGATAACGAAAAAGAGTTACAGGTTTGTTATGATCGATGGGAACATCTATATCAGCATGGTGGATCCGATCCATTCTGGGCTGATGGTTGCAACCTGAATTTGGTGAGAAATCATATTATATACTATAAGAAGAGATTGGAGGAAGAAAAACGGTTTCCGAATATATATTACCGGGAAACCCCGCCGGAAGTAGATAATTCTTATATGGCAAGAGTCGATGAGATTTTACTTAATTCTGCAAAATCACTTGCTACTTATAAGGATGATGCAAATTATCAATTTTTGATCGCTAATATTGCATCATTAAGCCAAAAAGAAGCAGCATCCATCAGTTGCGGAGGTGTGCTTGGATATGTCACAAGTGTTGAGTCTTACTTGTCGGAATTTTGCGAAAAATCAGAAAGAGAGCGTACCGATGCTTTGATCTATTTGCGCAGACACGAGAATCCTAGTGGATATCTGGAATCCTTTGCTCGATGTAGAAGAGGTATGGAAATTCTTTTAGCCAAAAGAACGTCCATATGGAATCTCGTAGAAGAAGCGAATGGACAGTTAAGTTTATTGTGAACTACTCGGCAATTGAATTACCGGGCATCTAGTGGCTGTATCTTACGATACAGTTACCATAGTGGTAGGTCCATGCTACCAATACTGCTACCCGCATGACGGGTTACACAGCTACCTTTAATGGGTTGCTTAGGTGCTCTGGCGTAAAGCCGGGCACCTTCTTAATTGTATAAAAATATAACCTCAGGATATTATATGCACCAACAGCATCCGCATTCCATATATAATTTCCGTCCGTATATAAGCCACGGTATTTGCGGTTATTCTTTACGGCATAAGCCTTACATACCTTTTCCGACAGGGGACTGCACTGGCTTGAGTAGGTTTCCTTAACCATAACAAGACGGATCCCTTCCATGGCAAGTTTATATTCAAGCATACCGTATATCTTTTTGTAAGGCAATGAGTGAAAGGTCTGGTTATTGGCATCCCCAAGGTTTTTATCTTTACGAATGTTTGTAATGTCCCCGATGACAACGGTGCGGATATCATGCTTTTTACAATATGCCACAATGTACCTGGTGCTTTTGTGGAGACAGTCATTAATGCAATGGCGTTTCTTTTCGTAAAGATCCAACACACGCTTTGAAGGCCTCGGATACCGGATACCCGCCGCAGCCTGCTGTTTCTCGCAGATACTTTGGTAATGCGCAATCTGCTTATCGTATTTGTGACAGACAGCCCGATATTCCCGGCCAATAATAAAAGCAATCCCAGTGGTGCTGTCATAGCAGGTAAAAAGGTTTTTAACACCAATGTCAATGGACAGATATTTCCCATTATCGGGAAGATATGCAATATCCGGTACTTCGTAAATGACAATAACCCGTATTACATGATCTTTGGGTGGATAAATCCTTAGCTGCTTAATGGTATCCATGTCCTTAAAAATGATGTTTTTCAGGTATAAATAGTCTTCATGGATGCCGTAAGCATCGCGCATATAGGTTTTTAATCCATCTGATAAGGTAAGCCGCAGGGTGACGTCATCCATGCGTCTGATGGCATTCTGCATATAGGTAACAGCAATGCCCCTTTGCTTAAACCGTGGTGGTTTGTGGTTTGAAACCTCTTTGTTTTTCAGCAAAGAAAAATAAGATTTCCATGCCTTGTCGAGCTGTTTACAGACTTCCTGTGCAGTCTGTGACGGCAGAGACTTATACCAGAGATTATCCTTATGGTGTTTCTTTTGGTAATACCAGTTGGGAAAACTGTCCAGTCCAAGGTCTTGATAATTACGTCTTTCGTAATTACACACATTCCAAAGCTTATAAGCAGCATAATTCATATGAGATATGATGTTGCTATAATCATCATTTATTTGGATGGTGGTTTCTTTGGAAAGTAACATAGCTTCTCCTTTCAGTAAGATTTAGACTGTTTTTCAATATACCGGCGTATATTTTCTTCCGATACACTACCAATGGTTTCCATGTAATAAGAATGGTTCCATAATTCACTCTTTCATAGGCTGGATCGAAGATATGGAAATGCTTCAAACAGCTTTCGTCCGGTAATGCCTTTTAAATACTTTGCGATTGTTGTAATTGAAAGTTTTGGTGGAGCCGACACGAAACAGTGAACGTGATCGCATTCCCCACATTCAAACAGATGAAACGTAAACCCTTTCTCACTGGCGATTTGACGCACTAGCTGTTTTAAATAGTTTTCCACTTCCGTATTTAGAACCTTTCTTCGGTATTTAACAGACCACACCACATGGTAGTTAATATTGCACACACAGGTTCTGTAATGCACTAGATTTTCTTTCATACATATAGTATAATCCAAATGTATAGAAACAGCAACCATGTGTTCGAATATGGCTGTTTAAAAATATATTTGGCGATATCATCTCGGTAATTAAATTACCGAGGATTCTCGCTTGTTATCCCTAAAAAACATATCGAGCGCCAGTAAGCAC
>CAVJLN010000137.1:0-4430 GCA_963650485.1 Bacteroidaceae bacterium | reverse complement strand
CCGTCGGGTTGATTACCCTGCGCATTGCCTGAGGTTCATGTCAAGGCTGGCGGACGACTTAGAGAACTTACAGCGTGGTGGCGTCAATCCCACGAAAAAAATGATTGACCCAAAAAATTCAGCATTTTAACCATAACTTTTTGTTCACTTCAGCTGGGAGGCTGAGCGGTTACCTTTTTGTCGGTAACAGCTGAGAAACAGGGATAGGCAAAATTTTACAAATGTGTTACAATGTAACAATGTGAATGACGTTACGAAGGAGTAACTTATGGATAAGAAGAAATGGATCCGGCATCTGCCACTTTATATTCTGGAACTGGTTGTACTTTTAGCAGCCATTGGCGCTTTATATTTTATCACCCATGCAACGAAGGCCCAGAAGCAGCAGATCAAAGAAGAAGACATTGCTGTGAATGAAGAAGTCAAGCAGCAGTTTCAGAATGACACAGAAGAAGATCAGGAGCAGGATCCACAGAAGCCGAATTTATCCGGAGTATATCAGATTGCTTTGTTTGGTGTGGACGCGAGGGATGGAAGCCTTGGCAAAGGTAACCGCAGTGACACGATTATGATCTGTTCCGTTGATGCAGATACCCATGAGGTGAAGCTGATATCCATTTATCGTGATACATATCTGAATCTGGGAAATGACAGCTATAATAAATGTAATGCAGCCTATGCCAAAGGGGGACCGGCACAGGCAATCGGCATGATCAATATGAATACGGATCTGTATATTACAGATTATGTAACAGTTGGATTTGAGGGATTAATCAAGGCCGTGGATGCACTGGGCGGTGTTGAACTGGAAGTTACCGAGAAGGAAATTCCGCATCTCAACAATTATCAGATCAGTATGGTCGGAACGAGCGAAGACGGAGTGAACTTTACAGCAGAAGAAGGCACGTATATACCGGTTACTGAGCCGGGGCTTCAGATGTTGAACGGTCTGCAGGCAACAGCATACTGCAGGATTCGTTATATCGGGGATGATTTCCAAAGGGCACAGAGACAGCGTGACCTGATCACTGCCATGATGGAAAAGAGCAAGACAGCAACCTTTAATGAGCTTCGACTTGCAGCAGAAGCAGTGCTTCCCTATGTCAGCACATCACTTGACATTAACGATATTCTTACCATGCTCAGTGTGGTAGGGGATTATAAGGTAACCGTAAGCGATGGATTCCCGTTTGCGGGAATGCGTAACGGTGGAACAAAGGGTGGTGTCGGAGCTTTCGTGGTACCGGTGGATCTGGAAGCGAATGTGGTGAAGCTTCATGAGCTGCTTTATGATCAAAAGAATTATGAACCCTCTGAAGAGGTGAAAGCATACAGTAAAATCATTAAAGAAGATACCGATGCATATTTGAAGTATTAGTATGAAATATTAGTCTTGACAACAAAACCTTATATAAGTTATAATAGCTTTCGGTGGTTCAAACACCGGATAGATAGGGGCATAGTTCAAAGGTAGAACAGCGGTCTCCAAAACCGTCGATGTGGGTTCGATTCCTACTGCCCCTGCTTTAAAACCCTAGTATTTACTAGGGTTTTTTGATTTCATGTCAACTTTCGTGTCAACTTTTATTTATTTTCTCGAAATGAGAATTCGTCATTTCCGTAAATTTTTTCTGAAAATCATCCATACTTCCTCTGTAAATATTTTTTAAAGTAGCGTCAGAACTCCACCCGCCCCTCTGCATAATATAAACGTCAGGAACTCCGATTGCGTGCATCACAGATGCGGAGTAGTGTCGCAGATCATGAAAACGAAACTTCGGTATTTGGAGACGATCTATAGCATTGATAAAGCGCTGGGTTAATTCGTTTGGGTTTATTTTTATGATCTTTCCTTCTGTGGGAAGTAAATCGATCACAAAATCGGGCATATCAATGTAGCGGTCGCTTGACTTTGTTTTTGGAACCTTTATTATCCAGTTATTATTTTCGTCCAGAACCATAGCTGCATGAACATGGATTATGTTACCAGATACGTCAGAAGCATCCAAAGCACATATCTCTGAGCGTCTCAGAGTGCCATATGCGGCAAGACAGCATGCAATTAGCATATTTTTATCATAGCTTTTAAATTCCTCAATTAAGGCACATACGTCGTTGTCTGTGGGGACATACAAATTACTGCCTTTTCGCTGGGGCAAAACTATCCGGAAGCGAAGATCTGGATACAGAGTATTTACCATACTGATGAACTGGCCATATACATTGCGGACAGTTTTAGGAGACCGATCAGCGGAAAGATCCTGTATCCATCTTTGAAGATCTTCATTTCTGATCTTTTTGATTGGCATATCTTGTATTGAGGTCATGTGATTTTTAAAATTAAGCTTGTAGCATCGAATGGTAGATGGCGAAATTACACCTTCTCTGGATGAGATATAAATATCCATTCCCTCTTTCACAGTAAATTCCTTTTCCTGCGTCGGTCGATTGCAGTAATATTGTGTGGCGAGAAGTTCAGCTTCTCTTTTGGTATCAGCAGTAAATGATTTCATATGCCTTTTACCTAAACTGTCTGTATAATCCAATACTCTCACTCGCCAGTTTCCTGATGGTAATTTTTGAGCTTTTGCCATAATATCACCTCCTTTTGAGCATAAAAATGCCCGGTGCTTGTATTTTCACCGGGAGAATGATACAATTTCACTTGCGAAGTAAAGTAACTGTATCGGATTTCCCGATGTAGTTCCTGATCTGCCCCGGTATTGGTGTACCGGGGCAGATTTTTATATACAATTAACTTTCAATCATTTTTTTAAGTCTTTCTATGAGGTCATTTGGTAATTTAAAAGTTTCAAATATTGTCTTACCATTAATTGTTATATCTTTATATGGCATAAGTGCATATTCTAAGTCAGCAAGAAAATTGGAAAGCAAATAACGATCATTAATTAGTATAAAACAAATAAGAATAACAGCGAACGAATCATTCTTTCCATAACCAGCATTGTACTCTTTTTCAGATGTGCCACCTTTGGCTAATGATAAAAGCGCTTTTTTAGGTAATACAGGAAGATTTGCCACACTAAAGGTTCGATTCCCATGAGCAATGTTATTTCTATATTTCCGTAATAGACTGAAAGCGGTGGTGATAAACTCTTTCTTTTCCTCCACAGTAAGATCGTCAGTGGACAGGAATTCTTCACAAATACTTTGCTTATCAATAGAAGAAAGAATAGAATACCATTTAATTGTAAGACCGAACGGGATAGTGGTAACAAGAATCCAAGCTGGTATGTGATTTTTGTCATTTGCATAATGAGCAACGCTGCTATTAATGGAAGGAGATGATAAAACCTCTTTTATGGATTTTAGAATATTATTTTTGCCCTTTCCGTTATAGTAATTACGACATAAATAATCGCCCGGATTAGTATTGGTGAGATCACCCGGATCGGTATATACTCCATAATTTTGAGAAACAAGGTAGGATATCCTTGTTTTTAAGTAACGTTCAATAAATAAAATATATTTAAGAATAATACTGTTCAGATTGATGTCAATAATATGCAGGGTATACAAACTATCGAAAGTAGTACCTTCAACAAAATCGTCACTTCCAGGAACAGAAAGAAAGGTATTCTTATATCCATTAACAATGGTGTAGTAGGAAAGACTGCTTAACACCTGTCTTGCAAAATTCGGATTAGAAATTTTAATTTTGCGAGATTCCAGTATTTCTATTTGTTCTTCATAAGTTTTAAATGGTTTATCAAAAGTAATATTTAAATTCATAGAAGTTAAAAACCCCCTTACCTATGATGGTAAGAGGGTTTTCTCCAGTCGCCTTAGGCGGCAACCATTTCTGTTGTAAACACATCTTATCATCAAGGGAAAATCATGTCAAGCGAATTTTACCGGATCTCCAATTCTTATCAACGGCTCTTTAGGGCTAAGTGCTTGTACGTCACTTTCATTAATTTTCAAAGGGACATCTTCTGAAATACGATGCTCTAAAAGTGGAGACAAGACAAAGGAGACAGCTTTGGGAACAGTTCCGCTCTTCCTGCAAACTGAAAAATGATCTTCAACACGAATTACATCAAGAGTATCTTTAATGTAATTGTAGAAACCAAGTTCAGACCCATCAAGAGCCTTGATCATTTCAACCGGTTCATAGACTTGTATACGGGAGCCTACGGTTAAAGTATCATTACCGGCATCTACAAGCAAAGTGTATTTGTCCAAAATTCGAATAACTTTGCCAATAGGAGATTTATTTGTTGTGTTTTGACTCATAATTACACCTCCAATTTACCTTTCATGAAGATATCCCCCTAAATTATTATTATGTGCGTCCAATTCTATTACATTGGAATCGCTTTTCTCAAAATCGTTGTTCCGGATGTGGTTTATGGCATGAAGGTAACATTCTAACTGCCGTTCATGAGAAAGCCGGGAATTAAGCAGAA
>CAVJLN010000136.1:0-4472 GCA_963650485.1 Bacteroidaceae bacterium | reverse complement strand
ATAATAGAGGACCTGTTGTTTATTGTCTGGAAGAAGATTCAGGTGTATAAACTTATATTTCATATAAAGAAAAATGTGTAAATTTTAATTTAAAAGCTTAGAAAAATGTGCAAAAATATCATTAATAATTACAGAAAAATGTGTTATACTATAATCATCCAATGGAAAGGATGGAGGCTGCCATGAAACGCAATGCAATTCAGGATATGATAAACTGGAAAAATGATGAGGAACGGAAGCCGCTTGTTTTGCGAGGGGCAAGACAGGTGGGAAAGACATGGCTCATGAAAGAATTTGGCAGGAGTTGCTATGATAGCTTCGCTTATTTTAACTTCGATGAGGAGGAAGAACTGAAATCCATTTTCGAGACGAACAAGAATCCCCAGCGTATCATTGAACTGCTTTCCTTGATATGCGGTGAGAAGATTATGCCAGAGAAAACGCTGGTTATTTTTGACGAAATTCAGGAATGCCCGGAAGCATTGAATACGCTCAAATACTTTAAGGAAAAGGCAAACGAGTATCATGTTATTGCAGCCGGAAGTCTTCTCGGCACTCTTTTAGCGAGTCCGAAATCTTACCCAGTTGGAATGGTCAATCTGTTAGATATTTATCCATTGAACTTTGGAGAGTTTCTTGAGGCAACCGATTTTGTACTTTATGGTTATTATGCAGATATTCAGAAAGAGCAGCAGATTGAGGAAATTTTTCATACGCGGTTATTAGAAGCTTATAACAACTATCTCATCATCGGTGGTATGCCGGAGTGCGTGGAGTCATGGGTCAGACATAAAGATCCGGCGCGGGTTTCACAGATCCAGCGTGAATTGCTTGAGGTCTATGAAAATGATTTTTCCAAGCATAATGGAAAGGTCAACAGTGGGCGAATTCTCATGGTGTTCCGTAGTATTGTTGCACAGCTCGCAAAGCCAAATGAAAAATTTATGTATGGTGCTGTTCGTGAAGGCGGGCGAGCACGTGATTTCGAGGAAGCGATTGAGTGGCTTGTATCTGCCGGAATGCTCAACCGGGTTTATAATGTTTCCAAGATGGAGCATCCCTTGTCTGCGTTTGATAAACTCGATCAGTTCAAGCTCTTTGTTTTTGATACTGGACTTCTCAAGCACATGGCTGGTATTGATAATAGCGCCATTCTTTTAAAAGAGGACTACCAGTTCAAAGGGCCATTAACTGAAAACTATGTTCTGCAGCAGCTTCGGGGACAGTTTGAGGTAGAGCCGCGATATTATTCTGATAAAAACAGTGAGATCGATTTTGTTTTGCAGAATGGGACAGAAATTATTCCCATTGAAGCAAAAGGCGGCGATGACAAATCAGCGCCCTCGTTTAAACGATACATTAATGAACATCATCCCGAGCATGCGCTGCGCTTCTCCAAGCGTGGTTATCGCAAGGATGGTGCATTTACCAATATTCCTCTTTATCTTGTCGGGAAAACCAGAAGTCTTCTCTGAGCATGGGAAGAACCATCTGTCGGCGTAGACATTGACATCATTTTAGTTTTCGGGTATGATAAAATCAGAATACGAAATCGGTTTCAAATTGTCTGATGGGGGAAGTAAAATATGGCAGAGAACAAACCAATTACAATTTATGATATAGCAAGGGAGGCAGAGGTTTCACCAGCAACCGTTTCCCGTGTTTTAACGAACAGTGCGAATGTCCGCAAAGACAAGAAAGATCGTGTGGAAGCGCTCATTGAGAAATATCATTTTAAACCGAATGCGCTGGCTAAGGGCCTGTCCGATACGAAGAGTAAAACAATCGGTATGATTGTGGCAGATATCCGCAACCCGTATTATGCAGAACGATATGTCTTATGTGAAGAGGAAGCAAAAAAACGTGGATATACAATGTTAGTGTGCAATTCCCTTGGAAATATTGAACTGGAAACACAGCAGTTCGATATGCTGCAGCAACATCAGGTAGCAGCGATTATCCATTTGGGTGGAGCCGTGGATGATGTGAAAGTAAAATCCAAATATGTGGCGAAACTAAAACAGGTATTGCAGACAACTCCGGTTGTGATCGGCGGAATGAGATCTGTGGATAAGGCTCATTATGTTATGATTGATGCGGACAAAGCTACAGAATTACTGATGAAACATCTTCTTTCTCTTGGTCATCGCAAAATCGCAGTGATAGGGGGGAACAGAACAGTTAATTCTACCTGTGTTAAGTATCGTACCTATCAGAGCATTCTTCAGAAATATGGAATTGAGTTCAGGGAGGATTACATTATTGAAGGAAAGTATAATTATGCTTCCGGGTATGATGGAATGAACCGTATGTTTGAGGAAGGAAAGATACCGACGGCAGTGATTGCAATCAATGACTTTTCAGCAGCAGGAGTGATCCGGAGCATTGGAGAACATGGATGGAAGGTTCCAGAAGATATTTCAGTAGTGAGCTATGATAATACCTATCTGAGTGACATTGTTTTACCGAAACTCACCAGTATTGATTACAATTATGATTCCTATGGGAAAATTCTTGTGGAAACAGCGATTGCTGCAGCGGATGGGAACGAAATCCGGAAGGAGATAAATGGAGTGCAGGTGATTGAACCGGTGCTGGTTGTAAAGGAAAGCAGCGGTGCAGCAAAAAATTAACTGTTTGTTTATTCTTAATAGATACATAATACGAAAGAGAAAAAAGGACTGCCAGTGCCTGGCAGTCCTTTTCTGGTACTTAAGTGTGAAGATCAAAGTTTGTCAAGCCGCTTTATTAGACACAATAAACAAATAGATTTTTGAAAAATTGTATGAAATGACGATTGAGAAACCGATTTCAAAAATCTATTGACAAATGGGCAAAATGTAGTATGATATAAATATGAAATCGGTTTCTAGTATACAAACTGAACAATGAGAGGCTGTTATTTGTAAGACAACTAGTGCAACGGCATGCAGATAATACAGAATAGCAGCATGGGGTTAGTAAAACTACCAGACAACGAAGGAGGACAACTATGAAGAAGAAATTAGTAGCAGCACTTATGAGTGCAGTAATGGTTGCAGGTCTTCTGGCAGGATGTGGAAGCAGTACCGGCAGTGACACGACAGCAGAGACAACACAGGAAACTTCGGAGGATACCACATCAGATGATGCGGCAGCAGAGGAAGACACAACAACAGCATCGGGCGATGCCATTACTTTCTGGTACATGGGGGACAGCACATCCGGTATTGATCCGTTAATTGAAGAGTTTACAGCAGAGACCGGTATTCAGGTGAATGTACAGAGTATTCCCTGGCAGAACCTAAGCGAAAAGCTCCTTACCGCAATTGCTTCCCAGAGCGGACCGGATGTTATGCAGACCGCAGTTTCCAGAACCGCAGAACTGGTTACCGCAGATGCCATTATTGATATGACCGATTATGTAGACAGCGTAGAAGGCTTTAGCAAAGACCGTTTCTTTGACGCATCTTATGAATCCCTGAAGATGGGTGACAAGTATTATGGAGTACCGTGGATTACAGACGTTTACTGCAATATGTATCGTACCGATATTTTTGCAGAAGCAGGTTGGGATACCTACCCGACCACATGGGATGAATTTAAACAGGCTTGCAGAGACATTAAAGAAAAGACCGGAATTACACCGTTTATGATTGGTGCTGCAAATAATTATAATGAATTATTTAATTATCCGTTCCAGGCCGGATCAGCTGTTGTTACGGAAGACAGAAAGGCTGTCTTTAACCAGAAGGAATATCTGGAAGCAATGGAATACTTAAATTCCTTCTATGAAGAAGGACTGGCAGACCGTGTATGGGATGGCGTTGCAAACTATGTCAAATTATCAAACGGTGAAATTGCAGCCTGCTTTGGCGGTACATGGGAAGCAAGCCAGATGGCAGCTAATTCCGATATGGATGGTAAATGGGCAGTTGCACAGTGGCCGGCAGGACCTGCCAATAACAATTCTGTATATGCAGGATCAAACCTGGTAATTCCTACTTGGACAACCAACGAAGAAGCAGCAGTAAAACTAATTGAGTTCTTAACACGTACTGAAAATGAATTAAAGTACAATGAATTATCCGGTTCACTTCCTGCTGTAAGAGAAACATGGGAAGATCCGAAGCTTGCAGATGATCCGGTATTATCCGTATTTGGAGCCCAGATCGAGCATGCACAGCCGTTCCCGAAGGTTCCTGAAATTGAGGAAATCGGTATTGAGGCAGTAAGTGATTATGAACGTATTTCCGCAGGAGAAGAGGATATTCAGGCGGTATGTGATGAATTGAATGATTTTGCGCAGAATTTGCTGGATAGCGGCAATTAAGAAATTCTGAAAGGCCGGGCAGACAAGAAAAGTCTTACCCGGCTTTTCTTATCAAAGCATTACTGGAAAGGTATGGTAAATGGTATGAAAAAACGAAAGAATATGACTCCCTATCTGTTAATCGGACCGGCAGTACTGATCTTGTTTTTCTGTTCTATTC
>CAVJLN010000135.1:0-4503 GCA_963650485.1 Bacteroidaceae bacterium | reverse complement strand
ACCAATTCATTATTTCCAATGCAATTCGTAGCGATAATTGGCACTCCAGCTCTCATTGCTTCAATCATCGAATATGGTAATCCCTCATAAAGAGCTGTACTTAAATAAATATCAAGTGCTCCTACAATTTCTGCCGAATCGCTTCTGAATCCTAACATATGAATTTTCTCAGAGAGTTGATTCTCTTCGATCCATTCCTTCATGCTATCTTCCAGATCACCATCCCCTATATAGAGAAATTCCACATCGTCTCTCATGCTGATTACCTGCTTTGCAATCTTAAGAAACGTCATCGGATCTTTTTGCTTTGCACATCTGCCGGTAAAGCCAACATATTGAATATCCTGCTTTAATGCTAATTTACTTCTCAGAACATTCCGATCGGGTATGTCAATCTGAGGAATGCCATTATAAATGAGTGTGAATTTTTCAGGTCGATCTACCTTATACTCAAGTGCCTTGTTCATCTCGCCTTTAGACACATTTATAGTCATGGAACAGGCATTTCTGGATAAATATCTCTCTGCCCATATATATAACCACTTTTTCATTATTGAACATTCCGGACTTTGAAATGCATATGCATTCGGTGTATATAAAATTAATGGCACATTGCATTTCTTCGCTGCCAGTCTCCCAACGACTCCAGCTTTGGAGCTATGGCAATGTACAATGTCCGGCTGAATATCCTTTAGGAGCTGTTTAATCTTCTTATAGGCAATAACATCATGCCATCCAAGCGAACGCTGCATTTCATTGCATTTTATTAGTTCAACGCTTTTCCCGATTTCTTTTATTTCTTCAAAGAACTTCTCATCCGCCCTCTCATCGCTGTAAATGAGATATACCTGAAATTCTTCCTTATTTAGCTCTCGTGCAATATCAAACACATGCTGTCTTATTCCTCCCAACATGGCTTCTGCAATAAGTACCACTTTCTTCATATTTAATATTTTTCTCCTTCATGCCACTTCCATGCGTGTTCAACAATCACATCAATATCTCCATAAATCGGTTTCCAACCAAGTATTTTCTGTGCTTTCTGACTGCTGCCCACTAACTTAGCGGGATCTCCCGGCCGTCTATCCGTTAACGTCACTTTGAAGTCTCTGCCTGTTACCTGTTTTACCGAGTTAACTACCTCCAATACACTGGTTCCCTTTTCATTTCCCAGATTAAAGAACTGACTCTCTTTTCCGACCTCCAGATGATGTAATGCCAACAGATGTGCGGTAGCCAGATCATATACATGAATATAATCTCGTATACAGCTTCCATCCGGTGTGTCGTAGTCTGTACCAAACACTTTAATATCCGGTCTTTTTCCACTGGCTGCATCCAGTACCAAAGGTATAATATGGGTCTCCGGATTATGGCTTTCGCCGATCTCCCCATCTGGGTCTGCTCCAGCCGCATTAAAATATCGAAGAACTACATACTGAAGTCCATATGCCTTGTGGTAATCCTGAAAGATTCTTTCCACCATCAATTTCGTAGCACCGTATGGATTAATCGGATTCTGTGGCATATCTTCTGTAATTGGAACCTTTTCCGGTTCTCCATAGGTTGCACAGGTAGATGAAAAGATAATCTTATTACAACCATATTTCATCATTACATGAAGTAAATTCAGGGTATTCGCCACATTGTTATAATAGTATTTCTCTGGATGATCCACGCTTTCCCCGACATAGGCATAAGCTGCGAAGTGAAATACGGCATCAATCTGATTATTCTTAAAAACAGCTTCAATTTCGTCCACATTCTTCAGATCCCCGACAACAAGCTTTCCCCACTTAACTGCTTCCTTATGTCCATAAATCAGATTGTCAAAAACAACCGTCTCATAACCTTCCTTATGAAGTTGTTTGTTAATGTGGGAACCGATATATCCGGCTCCACCGCAGACTAAGATTGCCATTAGTACGCTCCTTCTTTTCTCAGCACAGCTCCAAATGTCATGAAAATAATTTTAAGATCTGTCCAGAGACTTGCTTCCCTTATGTACTTAAGATCCAGTTCGATCCATTCATCAAACGGAATATCGTCTCGTCCCATGCACTGCCAGTAACAGGTTAATCCCGGCTTCACCAGTGTTCTTTGATTCTGATAGGAATTGCACTTTTCTGCTTCATAGGTTGGCAGCGGTCTTGGACCGACAATGCTCATTTCGCCCTTTAAGATATTGATGATCTGGGGCAGTTCATCCAGACTTGTTTTTCGCAGGAATTTTCCCACCTTTGTGATTCTGGGATCCTCCTTCATCTTGAATGCAGGACCATCCAGTTCGTTTTGTTCCAGCATCTGGAAATGCATCTGCTGTGCGTTCCGGCACATACTCCGGAATTTATACATCTTAAAGGCTTTTCCATTCATTCCGGTTCTTTCCTGTGTAAAAAAGATTGGAAATCCGTCTTCAATCAGGGTGGCAATTCCAATTGGAACCGTGACAATAATCAGCACCAGCAATGCAATCAAACACAATACAATGTCAAAAAAACGCTTTCCTGCTCTATATGCAACATTCTGATGGCTTACCAAAGCTTCATAGTCCATCGCTTGAATCTCTGCATCCATATTCACATATCTCCCTCTTCACAAATCTTATCCTCTGTACTCCACGAAGGTTTTGTAATACATCTCCGGGATTCCTACGTCATAGCTTTCTCCGTCCACGTCCACACCAATCAGCTCACCCTTTTTCGCCTGATTCATCAGTGCTTTCGTAACATCCACCTCACCGCTGTCCGAGTTCTTCCTCTGTTTCTGGATTTCCTGTTCCAGATATTGGAATATCTCATCGGTCAATACATATTGTCCAAAGGTTGCAAAGCACTCGTCATTGACAGCTAATTCGTTCCTTGCAGTTTCCTGATCCGGCTTTTCCACCATGCGATCCACATCCATCAGATAGGTTCGCTCGGATTGGAAATGTCCATGGATGATGCCATAATTTTTACTGTCCTCAAATGGCACTCTCTTGATAGATACAACCGCTTTTCCACCAGACTTGTTATAGGCGTTGATCGTCTGCTGTGTACAACTCAGCTCCAGATTCGATTTATAAATAAAGTCTCCCAGCAGCATGACGGCCGGTTCCTTTTTCAGATATTCCCGTGCCTGATATACCGCATGTCCGAAGCCTTTTTTCTCCTTCTGTACTATCAGATGTACCTTCTGTCCGATTTCTTCGATCCGGTCATAGTAACTTCTTACCTTCTCCGGCAGGGAAGCCCTGTATTTCTCATCCTGTTCAAAGTCAAACAACCGCCGGTATTCCTCTTCCTCTCCTTCGCCGATAATCAGATAGATATCCTCGATCTCTGCATCCGCCAGCTCCTCCAGCATATACATCAGTGCAGGCTTCACGACTCCGTTTTCATCGACAATCGGAAGCAGTGCCTTTTTCGTAAAAAAGGTCTGCGGAAACATTCGGGTTCCTGCTCCGGCAATCGGAACAATCGCTTTTCTGATCTTTCCTCCGGCATTCAGCCGGAAGCCAAAGGCTTCCATGTGACGCTTATGATTCAGATAATCAATGAGCTTTTTCTGGGCTTCCTTATTCTTTGCCAGAAGCTGTACCGTTCCATCTCCCTGTGAGCCGACTCCCTTTGCCCCATAAATCCACTTTCTGATCTGTGGATCATCCAGAACGGAATGCAGTACCGGAGATGCAAGCTCCTCCATACAGGCCGGTGCCACCTTGTCATCAAACAGCCGCTGTGCCTCTGTCATAATATGCCCCAGTTCTTCCGGATTCCCTTCTTCGATTGCCCTTCTGGCCTTGCGGATGATTTCATGGTTATCCTTACCGAGTGCTTCCTGCTCCCGCACTCCGGTTTCATCGGTTGCAAATGGATATGCCTTATTCAGATATGCAAGGATCTTTTTTGTGTCCTTTCCTGCACACAGATCTGCAATGACCCAGTACAGGGTCTTTCCGACACGCAGCTTCTCAACATCTATTTCACCATAGTTAAAATGCATCAGCACCGGCGTTTCTCCATAGGCACATGCCTGATCCAGACGTCCGCACCTGGAACCGGTCAGGAGCTCACCGCGGTAGGCAGCCTGCATGATGCCCCTTGTACTGATATGTAAGCCATATAATTCATTAAAGGCTTTTGCCACCAGACAGCAGATGGCTGCACTCGAGGACAGACCCTTTTTCATCGGGAGATTTACCTTGGTTACGGTAATGCTGACTCCGCTCACCTGATAGTTCTCACGCATATAAGCGGCTACGCCGCAGCAATAGGCAAACAGCATGGATTCCCCCGCATGCTTCTTAAGCTCCTTTGTATGCATCTCACACTGAAAATGGAGTGAATTCCCATCCGCATCAAAGGAGAACACCTCGAAATCTTTGCTTTTTACCGCATTGGCATAAATTCCGAGATTGATTCCGGTCACAATCGCCTGGCCTTCTACCAGATCGGCATTCTGTGTCATATAAGAGCCAGCCCAGTCACTGTGTTCACCGAACAGGCATAATCTTCCCGG
>CAVJLN010000134.1:0-4511 GCA_963650485.1 Bacteroidaceae bacterium | reverse complement strand
GGCGGAGGTACAGCTGGATCCGGTGGACTGTGTAAAACACCGCAGTGGGTTGGTAAGGTGACGGCAGACAGGCTGAATGTTCGTTCCTGGGCAGGGACAGAGAATGCTAATATTAAGTCCTGGCCGGTGTTGGGATTTGGAAATCTGGTGGATGTATGTGACAGTATCCTGGCGAAGGATGGAAGCAAGTGGTTTTATGTGAGAATTGATGGACGGATTTATGGGTTCGTGCATTCAGGGTACATTGAGAAGGAATAACAGAATAGAGAAATGATAGAGAGCCTGCGGGTGTTGGGAGTAATCCTGATGTTCGCAGGCTTTTTCTTTTTCTGTGGATATACATAAAGTTTGATGTTAATATGTAATCATATCAATTCGATATGATTGAGGATTATGTGTGAGGGGTGTTAGCTATGGAATATAAGGGAAAATACAAGAAAATGGCGGAGCAGTTCCGTAAAGATGGCTGTGACGAATATACTGTTGAGAAGTTCATCAGGCAGGAAATGGAAGCGGATGAATTTGCAAAAGGAGAGGGAACTACAGATATAGAGGCAATTCGTCTTTGGCGGACTTATCCTGATGACATCAAGGAGATGTGGTTGCATAATGCTTTCTGTGTAAATTGCGGAGTCGCTTCTTTTAAACCGGGCTATAATCTGCGAAAGGATAAATTCGGTGTCGTAATAGAAGGCCATTGCGATAAATGCGGAGAAAAGATTGCGAGGTGCTGTGACTGATGAACCGATTTTCAGAGAAGGACTGGAAGATCTTCCGAAACAAGATAGCTGACTGGCAGGAATCCTACATGGAAAAACTGAACAGGGAGTATATTGAACTCCTGAGTGGTGAGGGCAATGCCTCAGATAAGTTTTGGGCACTGGAACAGCGGATTCGAGAGGATAAGAAGGACAGTGGTGTGCAATGTGAGATGAGCAGATCAACAATGCATTTTGCCATTATGAACCTATTGAGTGAAGGAGCAATCACCCTGGCAGATCTATCAGATTTCAGCGAGGATCTGCAGGAGACAATGAAGCATTTCTGCGGAAGGGGATGATGATTTGAAGCAGGCAGGTTTTGCAGAGAAGGCGGATATTTCCTGCGGGGAGTCAGATAAGTGTCCGTCAATAATTCGTTGATAATCGACAATGTTCGTGGTAAAATAAAGGCACTTTGAGATAGAGGTGTTTGATTGATGGACATTACGAAACCAAGACTATCTCTAGATGGACAAGTTGAGCATCTGAAGCAAAAAGGTGTGCTCTTTAACATAATGGATGAAGAGGCAGCTAAAGAATATCTTACACAGAATAACAATTATTTTAAGCTGACTGCCTATAGAAAGAATTATGGTAAGCATCCTGATGGAGAAAACAAGGGAAAATACATAAATTTGGAATTTGCATATTTGGTAGATCTGGCAGTGATTGATATGAAACTGAGATACAGAATTGTACTCATGGCGCTTGATATTGAACATCACACAAAACTACAGCTCTTGCATAAAATAGATAAGCATAATGAGGACGGCTACCAGATTGTACAGGATTACCTGGATTTTTTGAATGAAAATCAGAAGAAAATTTGCTATAGTGAACTTAACAGAAATAAGGGAAATATCTATTGCGGCGACATTGTGAATAAGTATGCTGGTGCATATCCGATATGGGCTTTTATTGAGATAATTCCTTTTGGAAGACTGGTTTCCTTTTATGATTTCTGTGCGCGTAGATTTGACGATGATGAAATGAAGAATAATTATTACAGGCTTCTGACCTGCAAAGAAATTCGAAATGCCTCAGCTCACAGCAATTGTATTTTGAATGACCTTAAAGCCAATACGACGACTCATAAAACAAATAAGGATGTTACCGATGAACTTGTGAAAATCCCTAAGATGAACAGTAATTTTAGGAAGAACAGGATGAGCAACGCCAGAATTCAGCAGATAATCACCCTGTTTTATATGCATAAGACCATGGTGGGAAGTGATGGAATAAAACAATCTGAGGGTGAAGAACTTCAGAAGGTGATGAAACGAATTGATAAGAATGAGAGTTATTATCAGACAAATCCATTGATAAAGGGAACGTTTGATTTCTTGAAAATGGTGGTTGACAGCTGGTTTGAAACTGTGTAAAATATGTACTACATAGAAAAAGATTATCTTTTGCGGAGCGGCATTGCGGAAGCGATGTTAGCTCTGTTTTTCTTTATGGATGTTTTTGTTGGGATCTCTTAGGAGGTCCTTTTTTTTGTTGCTTAATTCGGTAGGAATTCGGTGAGAGGCAGACAGGTGGTGTAGCGAGAGGTATGGGTAAGCTATTCTGAACGAAACAGGTAACAATCAGCACCATCCGACAGCGTAAATCATCACCGAGTATTCAGGGGTTGCAATTTTTCCAGTGTAGTAGAAGCAGACGCTTTAATAAAAATGAAGGAGGCATACTACTATGCAGAAGAAAAAAGTGGACCGTAAGAGATTTGTCAGATACAAGGAGGGCGCAGAGTTGTACTCCATGTGTCAGTCTAAGTTCGAGGATATGGCCAGAGATGCCGGAGCTATTTACAAGCTGAATAAGCTAGTTTTGGTAAATTGCGACATCTTCGAGGAATACTTGGAAACATTTCATATCACGGAATAACAGGGAATGATTTGCGCTTATTTTTTCAATTAGGCATTGACTATTTGTCCGTCACTTAGCATAATGAGGTTGTGTTGAGAGAGGAGGCAAGGCCGATGGCACAGATGGGAAGACCAAAATTGGAAGAGCCGATGATACATAAGGTATCGGTTCGATTTACGGAGAAGGAGTACCAGAAGCTGAAGACTTATGCTGAATCTGCCAACAAGACGATGACCGAAGCTATGAAAGACGGCATAGAGTTGCTTTACAGGAAGGAATCCCGGAAACGAAAGTAAGTGCAAATCTCTTTTCTGCTATTTTGAAAGGAGATTTACAATGGCATCAAGAAAAGATAAAAAAGGCAGGGTACTGCGGAAGGGAGAATTCCAGAGAGCAAGTGACGGCAAGTATGTGTATGGATACACGGATCCATCTGGGAAGAGGCATTATATCTATTCCAAGGATCTGAAGAAACTGCGTGATCGAGAAGAGAAGATGTTAAGGGATCAGTTAGATGGTCTGGATGTGTATGCAGCAGGAAGTGCGGACGTTAATTTCGTATTCGACAGGTACATTTCCACAAAGTCTGAGCTGAGAAGTTCTACCAGATCAAATTACCATTATATGTATGACCGTTTCGTAAGAGACGGATTTGGCAAGAAAAAGATTGGTAAGGTGAGATACTCAGACGTGCTTCGATTCTACTACGACCTTTTGAACAACAAAGGGTTGCAGATCAACACGCTGGATACAGTCCATACGATTTTGCATCCGACATTTCAGCTGGCTGTGCGGGACGGCATTATCAGAAACAATCCGTCCGATGGCGTGATGGCTGAACTGAAGAAGAAAACCGGCAACAAGAAGGGAATCCGACATGCCCTGACATTGGAACAGCAAAGAGCGTTCATGAATTACATTGCTCAGAGTCCGGTGTTTGTGGGATGGTATCCGTTCTTTACGGTACTTCTGGGAACAGGATGTAGAATCGGTGAGTTGGTGGGACTTCGTTGGGAAGACGTGGATCTAAAGGAACGTACCATTAGCATCAACCATCAGATGACCTACTATCCAAGACGGGATGATACCTATAAATGTGAGTTTAAGGTATCATTGCCGAAGACGGATGCGGGCATTCGGATTCTTCCGATGATGAATCAGGTATATGAGGTTCTGCAAGAAGAATATGATCGGCAGATGGAAGATGGATTTTCTACGGCAGTGGTGGATGGGATGACAGGCTTTATTTTTACCAACCGCTTTGGTACCATTCATAATCCGCAGGCAATCAACAGAGCCATCAAGAGAATTTACGAAGCGCACAACGCAGAGGAAATTTTGAAGGCAAAGAATGAGCATCGTGATCCTGTGATCATTCCTCATTTTTCCTGCCATCACATGAGACATACTTTCTGTACACGTTTCTGTGAAAATGAAACGAACATAAAGGTCATTCAATCGATCATGGGGCACGCCAGCATTGAGACCACGATGGATATCTATGCGGAGGTGACTCAGGCGAAAAAGAAAGAAGCATTAGACAACTTATCGGCAAATCTGGATGTTTTCTGAGCGAGAAAATTCGAGTCTGCGGTGCTTGCAGCGCATGTGTCAGACGGGAGAGTTCAGGGAGTATTCGGGTGGAAACTTAGAAAAGAGTCCGGTGGTCTTTTGCTCAGGTACAGCAAGAATTCCAGAGTACAGCATTTGCACAGCGGATATGCTTTACGGGCTACTGTACATTGCCCGTAGATACTGCTAAACGAAAGCTGATACTACTTGATAACAGGGCATAAGAGGGGATAGAACGCTGAAACAGGCAGCACTCCCGACGATGAAAACCTTAAACGATGGAACCAAGAAAGCAGAAGCAAAGTCCAA
>CAVJLN010000133.1:0-4581 GCA_963650485.1 Bacteroidaceae bacterium | reverse complement strand
TTCTGATGATTCCGAAGAGGATAAGGGGAAAGAAAAACAGGAAAAGCTGAATCGACAGGTCTATATTGACACTTATGGTTCCCGTATAAGAAAGAACAATCAGATTCTTTTATACAATGCCAATGTGAGTCCTGTAAATGCTCTGAAGAATATTGATAAAAAAGCAAGGGAGCACCTGGAAGAAACAGGTGTTAATGTTGCATATATCGCATTTGGCTTTATTCATTGGAAAGAACGTGCAGATTCTGCCTATGTATTCAGAGCACCGATTCTGCTTGCACCTGTGACCTTCAATAATGATTCGGCAGTTGATCCGTGGTTTGTAAAAATGACGGAAGATGATGTTGTTGTTAATCCGACATTTTCTTTTAAGATGAATGCTGAACAGGGAATGCAGCTGCCTGATTACGAGAATGAAGGCCTTGAGGAATATTTGAGTAAAGTTGAGCATCTTGTGTCCAAAATCGGCTGGACGGTTACCAAAGAGTGTAAAATCGGTATCTTTTCGTTCCTGAAAATGAATATGTATCAGGATCTGATGGCCAATAAGGATACTATATTACAGAACAGTAATGTCCGGATGTTGCTTGGTGAGCCGTTTGATGCGGAACAGGATGTTTCTATCGAAAATGGGGAGCATCATCTGAATAATGCTTTGGTAGAACTGCATAATGTCGTAGATGCAGATTCGAGCCAGATCGAGGCGATTGAAATGGCGAAGGCAGGTGTGAGCTTTGTTCTTCAGGGGCCTCCTGGAACCGGAAAATCGCAGACAATTACGAATATCATTGCAGAATGCCTTCACGATGGAAAGAAGGTTCTTTTCGTATCAGAAAAGCAGGCTGCCTTGAATGTGGTATATGACAAGCTGAAAAAGGCGGGGCTTCAGGAATTTTGCCTTGAACTTCACAGTTATAAATCCAATAAAAAAGATGTCATAGATAATCTTTGCAAGACGCTAAGAACTGCTAAAACCAGTGTTTCTGCACAGGCTGAGGATGAGATTGATGCTAAAATCAAAAGCCAGAAAGAGCTTGATGCATATGAAGAGGAACTTCATATGCACCGGGATGTGATTAACAAGTCCTTATATCAGCTGTATGATGCTTATGCTTCAAATCGGAAGGCACCGGATGTAAGAGTCTCTATCCGCGAGATTGGCGAGAAGGGTGATGAGTACTTAAAAAACGCTAAGTTCCTTCTGGAACAGTATGTAGCATTTGTTCCGTCAATAGGTTACCAATACAAAAATAATCCCTGGTATGGTTATGTGAATCAGGATACATCATACCAGATGCGCGAAGATATTCGAAAAAGTCTTGAAGATATTATAGCCGTTCTTAAAAAATATATTGAATTGCAGAAAACCATAGAAGAAAAGTACGGTATCTCATGTAATAATTTAAAGCAAACGGAATTATGGAATAATTTCTTCACATTGGCATCGGAGAGCCAGATTCTTACGCCTTCGTTTTTGAAGCAGTCAGCTTGTGCCTATTTGCAGGAAAAACTGACGGAAATGGAAACACTGGGCACGGAAATTGTTAAAATCAGGAATGATATTAACCAGAACTATGACGCTGATCTTTACAAGATAGATGCAGCGGATGCTTATAAGCGCTTAACTAGAGTTTATACGAGTTGGTTTGGCAGGCTGTTTAATGGTGAATACAGACAGCTGATTGCCGATATTAAGCTGAATGCCAAGAATGGAAAGAAGCCGTCCTATGAGGAGGCTATCGAATTGACCAATAATCTGAGCATTTATCAGGAAAAGAAGTCTGCATTTGATGAAATAGAAATGCCACTCGCGACAAGTCTTGGCTCTGCTTATCATGGCGTGGATTCGGATTGGAATGTGATTTTGCAGCAGATTTCAAGACTGAAGGAGTTATTTGATTCCGGAGCAAGCTTCAGTAAGTTGGAACTATTCACCAATGTTGACTATGAAGAGAACAAGTCTGATTTTGCGGTGCTTGCGAAGCAGATTGAAGAACTCAAAGAAAAAGGTGAAAAAGCAATCGTGCTTCTTACGAGAAGCTTTGACAGCAGTGTTTGTGATGTGGAAAATACCACATTTGAGCAACTTGTCACAAAGTTTAGAGATTGTCTTGAGAATTATGACAAACTGGATAACTGGTGTAGATTTGAGGCATTGTTGCAAAAGCTTAAGGATCAGCAGATAGTAGAATACATCGATGTTGCAATCGAGGCAAATGTGCGTGCAGAGGATTTTGTAAGTGCATATCAGCGCAATTTTTATAGACAATGGATTGATTATGTGCAGCATCTCACACCAGTACTGTCTGGATTTAACCGCGTAGCGCATGACCAGCAGGTTAATACATTTTCAAGGGAAGATAATACGCAATTTGCAATCAGCAAGGTGCAGATCAGGGCGAAGCTGTCCAGAAATCGTCCGTCGTTAGATTTTGCATCACCGGGAAGTGCTGTTTCCATCGTACTCCGTGAAGGAGAGAAAAAGAGGAAACAGAAGAGCATACGAACACTTATGGAAGAGGCCGGAGAGTTGATCCAGGTGATTAAGCCGTGCTTCCTTATGTCGCCGCTGAGTGTGAGCACATTCCTGAATACGGAATCTGTCAAATTTGATACGGTTGTATTTGATGAGGCATCTCAGATATTTCCACAGGATGCAATCGGTGCCATCTACAGAGGCAAGCAGCTCATTGTAGTAGGAGACTCTAAGCAGATGCCGCCAAGCAATTTCTTCAGTTCGAATGTGGAACTGGATGACAATGATGAAGAGGCGGGAGATATCACTGATTTTGAGTCTATTTTGGATCTGTGCCAGGCGACATTTGCTCAGCTTCGTCTTAGGTGGCATTACCGCAGCCGATATGAACAGTTGATTACATTTTCGAACCGATGCTTCTATGATAACGATTTGGTGACATTCCCGTCTTCCACAACAGATCGGAAGTGGATCGGCGTTGATTATTATTGTGTAGAAGAGGGCATATTTGATCATAAGAGCAGGAATAACAGAAAAGAAGCAGAATTTATAGTCGATCTGATTTATAAGAATATTGAGCTCTATCCGGAGCGGAGTCTGGGTGTGGTAGCATTCAGCATTTCCCAGCAGGATTTGATCGACAAGCTGCTGTCAAAGAGAAGACAGGAGGATCCTTCTAAGGAGTTTTTCTTCCGTCGGGATGTTGCAGAACCGTTCTTTATCAAAAATCTGGAGACTGTTCAGGGTGATGAAAGAGATACCATTATATTCAGTGTTGCGTATGCAAAGGACTCTACAGGCAGGCTGATGCACAACTTTGGTCCCTTGAATCGAGTGGGTGGTGAACGCCGTCTGAATGTAGCAGTTACCCGTGCAAAGCTAAATGTTCAACTGGTAGCTTCTATTCATCACACGGATATTGATCTTGGACGCACGAAAGCGGAGGGAGCCAAGCTTCTAAAGAATTATCTGGATTATGCGGAAAATGGTGCTATAGCCATGGAAAGAGCTATCAGTGTAAATCCGTTTGAACAGTTTGATTCAGAATTTGAGATGGAAGTCTGCGAGTTCCTTCGTGAAAATGGATATGAAGTAGATACGCAGATTGGTTGCTCGAATTTCCGGATCGATCTTGGAATTAAGCGGGCGGGTACATCGGACTATGTGTTGGCGGTTGAGTGTGATGGTGCCACATATCATTCTTCTAAGAATGCGAGAGACAGAGACAGACTGCGTCAACAGATTTTGGAAAACATGGGTTGGAAATTCTATCGCATTTGGTCTACAGATTGGTTTAAGAACACAGCGGTGGAAAAAGAACGCTTGTTGGAGGCAGCAGAAGTAGCCATGCGCGATAAGGAAAGCCAAGTAGTAAACGGTAGTTCTGTTTCGGAAGCTGAGAATGATTCAGAAGAAGTTTTTGAGGAAGCAGTACAGGAAAATCATGAAGTATTTCCTACATACCAAATGGCAAACGTATATAGCTTCGCAGGTTCGAGCAACTTCCAGGGAGTCATTAAGGAAATCATGGAAATCGAGGCACCTATTTCAGAAGAATGGCTGCTGAAGCGTATCCCATGGATGTTTGGAAGAGAAAAGGTCACAAAAGTTGTAAAGGATGAGTATGAAATTCGGATGTACAGATGTGAATATAACGGAATCATCCGTCGAAATGGCTTTTTGTATTTAGAGGGTGCAACAGATTATCAACTCCGGATACCGAGGGATTCAGGCGAAAAAAGGGATATCAGCTATATAAGCAGAGAAGAGCTGGGAAGCGGTATGTTTGAAATTATCAGGCAAAATATTTCCATTGAAAAGGACAGTCTGTATAAGTTTTTGGCGAAATTGCTTGGAATCAACCGGCTGACTGACAAGGTTATCTGGAAAATGGATGATGCGTTAGAGGCAATCCGAGACTTGGTGGAAATTAATGATGAACTTATCTCTCTGCAGAATGCAGCAGAGTAGAGAAAAGGGATGTCAGATTAGAGGTGTTGATATGACTAAAGATGCAAGAAAAAAGGCTTCTATGTTCCAGGTACTTTCCGACATTAAGCCGTACATTACAAAAAAATTCATGTCGTCACCATGTATCCATGAGA
>CAVJLN010000132.1:1574-4635 GCA_963650485.1 Bacteroidaceae bacterium | reverse complement strand
TGCAAGCATTCCGATCATATTTATCAGATTTTGCATGGCTCTGAATAGTTACAACAATTATAAAATTGCCAAGCAAAATTCTGAAGCTACAATGTTTCCGGAACTTACTTTCATTGCAAGACCTGTCTGTCCTTTTTTTGAATATATATTATTACTGATGCAATATTTCCCATTCATCCAAAAAATCTCGATACTACTATTATCCACAAGAATTGTAAGTTCTGTCTCTTCATCCGTTGCTTCAAAATTACAAACCACTCTGCCTGTTTGATATCCATCAGCCTCATCACGATTTAACACTAGGATTTCTTTTATAAAGTCAATATGCAGGCATGTCTTATAATACTCATCCATAAGTAATTCTAATTCTAAAATTTTCTTCTGACATTCCGACGGATTTACCTTAAATTGTAAAATATAGCTTCTTTGTCCCTGTGTATCAAAAGACTTTGGCTCTGTTCCAACTTGCATGTGTTTTTCCACATATATTTTTCTACCGCATTGAAAAATATTCTCTAAAGGTTTCGAAAGAATTCTGTTCTCTTTATCAAGACTAATCTTTCTTGGCACAGAAAAGGCTCCTCGCCATCCTTCCACTGCCGTCGGTCCAAAATCTTTACACCATGGCATCCAAAGCCATCCATTCATCCATGCTATCATAATACGATTACCGTTTTTATCCTCAAAAGACTGTGGTGCATAATAATCATATCCATAATCAAGGCATCCTGTATATTCTATATGATAGCAACACTTTTCAAAATCCATTGTTCCCACAAAATAAAGTGCTTTATTATTATCCGGATTTCTCATAGGCGATGTTGTTATTATCCATTTATCTTTTAGTCTAAACATATCCGGACATTCAAACATTGTTCCCATCTTATGTTCTGAAGAAACCAATATCCCCTGGTATTTCCATTCAAATAAATCCTTGGATTTATATAAAAAAATTCTTCCATCTCCAGTGTCCGTATCTCCTATGCAGCCACCTACGACCATATAATAATTTCCCTCATAGGTATAAACCTTAGGATCTCTGAAATCAGCAGAAGCATTTTGTGGTGGAGCCACAATAATTGGATTTTTCTCATATTTGTGAAATTCCATTCCATCTTCTGAAATCACTAGGTTCTGCGTTTGATAAAGCTTTTCCTCTCTCTTTACTGACCCTGTATAAAACAGATAAAGTTTACCATCCTTTTCAATTGCACTCCCTGAAAAACATCCTCCTTCAGGATCATTATCGTAATCTTTATCTGGGTATAACGCGATTGGACAATCTTCCCAATGAAGTAAATCATCACTTATGGCATGTCCCCAATGCATGGATGACCAATTACACGAATACGGATTATACTGATAAAACAAATGATATTTATTTTTAAAGTAAATCAAACCATTCGGATCATTCATCCATCCCCGGGGTGGGGTAAAATGATACACCGGTCTATAATTATCACATTGTGCTACACATCGTTCTATGATACATTCCTTTGACATAGTTATCCCTCTGAATTTATATTTTTGATTGATTTTCCAACAATTAGTTTAGGGGGAAGTTTTGTAACCTTACTATCTATCTTATCTTTCAGAAAATATTGTATTGCTGCTCTTCCCATTTGATAATGTGGTAACTCCACTGTTGTTAGTCGAGGATTCAAAAAGTCAACAATAACACTCTGGTTATCATAACCAATCACTGAAATATCTTCTGAGATTTTTAAGTCGAGTGCCTTAATTGCCGAATAAACGCTAACTGCCATTCGATCGTTATAGCACATAATGGCTGTAGGACGGTATTCGCTCTTTAATACAGCACAAACCTTTTGAAAAATATTTTCTCCGGCAATTTCCAACGGCTGTATTGCATGACTTCTAACTTCAATACCATGATCCATAAGTGCTTTCTTAAATCCTTCTTCTCGTAAAATAGTTGCGGGAATTTTTTCGTTAGTTCCCTCTACGCATAGGCTATTGCTAAAATATATAATGTCCCTATGACCATTATGTATTAAATATTCTGCAGCATCATATGCTCCCTGAAAGTCATCCGGTACGATGCAGGGATATTTCTTCTCTGCATCGTAACAGTTGACTAAAATCGTTGGAATATGAGTAAGTTGTGGTGGAAACGCAATTTTCTTGTAATATGTAGTCGCATAGATTACTGCATCAACTCGATACCCCAAAAGCATATTAATTGCCTGCTCACGGCGTTTTTCATCTCCATTCAAAGAAGCAATCATTACTGTCTTATCATTTTCCCACGCCATGTCCTGTGCCCCTTGCACAATATCACTCGCAAAGTTTGTAGTAATGAGTTCATCTGCAAGAAGTCCTATCATACCACTACCAGAACCATTTAATGCCCCTGCCAGACGATTTACTCTATAGCCCAGCTTTTTACTTGCTTCCAAAACTTTTTCCTGGGTTTCCAATGGAATATTGTCGGTGTTCTTTCCATTCAAAACAAGTGATACTGTTGTCTGTGAGACCCCTGCAAGCTTCGCTACCTGCGTCATAGTTGCAGTTTTCTTTGCGCTTTTCATACTACTTTAACCATCCCATCATAAGATTTTTATTTTACTGTAATTCCTTCTAAGCTGCCATACAATACATTAATTTCTATTTTCTTTTCACCATTTTTATCAATCCACTGATGATATGTTCCCCATGCTTTTCCATTAATCCAGAATGTCATATAATCCGATTTATTAATTACCGGATTAAATTCCATGGTCTTATTTACCATATCACAGCTATATCCTGCAAACGTAGGTATCAGCGAAAAGCTTGACATTGGTCGAATATAATGATGTCCTGCCTCTGTTTCGCTCCACGGGCATCGCTTATAGCCATCATACCGATCACGTATTGCCATAATAATAGAAAGTGCTTCATCAATCATGCCTTCTTTTACCATGCATACAGCAACCTGATATTCTACGCCTGTCCAAACTTCATCACAGTACGCAAATGGAAATCTTGGACGTCCTCCGTTTGGCCACGAGCAAAGAACAAGACCAGCTTCATCATTAAGTGCATAGGTACGTTGTAC
>CAVJLN010000132.1:0-1564 GCA_963650485.1 Bacteroidaceae bacterium | reverse complement strand
GTACTTCATCCATATTATCCTTAAAGTTGTATTTATAAATTGCCTCTAAGGTTGAACGAATATGTTCCTTAGGTAATACATAACCTAATCCAGCCACTTCTGCCATGAACTGACCTAAAAGCTGGTCAGTGAGACAACCTTTTCCGTATTGATAACGATATGCATCCACATCTTCCAATTCCTGAATGTAAAACTCTCCATTAAAGAGCTTCTCATCTAGTAATTTACTTGCTTTATCATACAATTCAGAATATTTTTTAGCAATATCCAATTTACCAAGATGATCTGCCATTTCTGCCACGCCCTTGACTGCACCAAGATATATTGTGTTTGTCATGGTATTAGGACCATAAAACTCAATATCATATGTAACATGCATTTTACCATCCAGAATTCCATCCTGATCTGTGTCCCACGTCTTAATCGCATACTCAAGCGCCTTCATCATATTATCCCATATTCCAAGAAGGAACTCGTCATCTCCCGTATATTTCCATTCACGATAGATTCTCAGAATAGAACCAAACTGACCATCGCATGCGGGTATCATATCCCATCTGCTTTCGCCCAATACCTTTCTTGCTCTAAATGGCATTGCACCATCGTCATCCATTTCCAGATTGAATTCCACATTCCGCATCGTAATTTCCAAATCCGGGAATAAGCATGCTACTGCTGTTGCATAGTTCCATACATGATTTACATTTCCCTGTCCACATCCAACATAATCACGTATTCCTTCCCATCCCAAGAAATTTCCATTTTCTATTCTGAAGCAGCAATGGCTCTTCATCGACATAATATTTGATGCCACTGCATCAATTACATACATTGGAAGCGAGGTACGAAACAGTGCATCTTCGAATGCATGCGAATTACTTTCAAGATACTCTTTCTTTTTAACCACATAACGTGTAACATCCCATGCATCTTCAAATTTTGTTGCATAATAATTTCTAATTATATCATATCCGCCGTTTCTATATCTTTCAAGATCTGCATCATATTCTATCCAGCCTTTCGGTCTGTTTGGAAAATACCATGAAATAATATATTCAAATACTTTCTCTTCATTTGGTTGAACTGTTTCATAGCTTCCAACAGAGCTTATTTTTTCTTTTAAATTTAAAAAGCTGAAATCATAATGTTCCAGAAGATCGCATCCTTGTGCCTCAATGTCACTGCCCTGATTCAATTTCCCATCATCCGCAAAATCATCCCAGAAATCCTGTGCATTATCTGTCCACTGTCCATGTAACCACTGTTTTTTTGTAATGTTTTCGTTGTTTGTAGTTGCAATTGACATACTACCGAACTTCATATGATCACTTTTTAAATTTTTTGCAGTATAGTACCAACCATGAATTCCATCTTCGTCAATGCTTTCATTCTGTACTTCATCCACAAGCTTCACATTTGATAACACTACCTGTATAAAACAAATACATCTTTTCATCCCCGACCACAACAGAGCCTGAAAAACAGCCTCCTGCCTGGTCTTTATCATAGGGTTCATCTGGGTAAAGGGCGATTTCCTTCTCTTGCCAATTTATCAGGTCATCAC
>CAVJLN010000131.1:0-4674 GCA_963650485.1 Bacteroidaceae bacterium | reverse complement strand
CCAGCACAAACACATCGTCTATAAGCTGTTGCAAGTTCTTCTTGTGGCTCTTATAAGCAACTCTAGCATTTTGGTCACGCTGAGATCGTTTGTAGTAATATTCCTGATAATCTACAACTTCATGTTCCACAAACTTGATCAGTTCAAATGAACGCTTTGATAAAAGCACAACCTGTTCACCCAGTGTGCCTAGCTGCATGGCAAGGTTCAAGTCACGCAAAGAGATGGTATTATTCACAAAATCCTCCGCAAAGGAAAAGTAAGAATCATCGCCACGATAACCAATCATCACATCCACATCCTTCGTATTTGGCATAAAACGATCTAAAATAAACTCTCTTGCGTTGTTACCCACAGGAGAAGCGATGTCAAACTTTCGATGGGCAAGTAAAATTGTTCCAAGTCATCATTTGTAAAATGATAAAGGGACAGCCATATATTTGTATCTATAAACAAATTTTTCATTCAAAATATTCCTCCACAATTCTGTCAAGTTGCCCTTTAATCTCGCAAAAGTCCTCATTCAGGTCCAGCGTTCTAACGCTGATTCGATTTCCGCTCATCATATACTTCTGATTCGGCTGAATCTCTTCCTCTGTTCTCGCATACAAGAGCATTCCAGCCACCTCGTGAGGCTGATCCTTTAGCTCATATTCCTTATTCTTCACATAGGTGAAAATCTGATACAGATTCCCGGAATGCAGTGTGTGTTTATCATACTGAACCTGTGTTGTATGCCCATAATACTTGGCATCAATAATCAGGACCTTCTCCCCCTGCGACAGCATAATATCAGTCTGCATAACCGGCAGCATGTCACTAAAATCATCATCTAGCTGCCATGGAATTTGTGATGCATTGGCTGTCAGCTCCGGATGTTCTTTCCTGTAATATTCTAGAATAAATTTCTCATATAGCCTGCACATCCTCTGCTCATCTACGAATTCCATCAGTCTTGTGCTTCCATCCGTCGATGTCTGCAGCAGACCTTTCAAAACCAGGTAACAGATAGAAACCAGCATTCTGTAAGTCTGGTTATTTCTTGAATATTGCTGATTCCAATTAATAGAATGGATTTCCAGCTCCTGTACTTCCTCAAAAAATACCAAAAGCTTACGAAGTTCCTTCTTTCTTGATTTATCAATATCAGAATGAAGAAGTTTCAGCATAGTAGTCTTGATAATCCGAATCATGTATGTATTCACAGAAAACTCATCATAAGTGCAGACCATCTGCTTTCTAAGCATTGTCTGCGTCTTAATGGATTCTGTGATATCTATCTTTCCTCTAAGTCCAGATAAAATCTCAGTCTCCGAGATATAATCTCGGCCGAGTCCACGCTTTAACTGCAGTGAAACACCCTTTGCCAGAATTGCCGCGCATAACTCAGCCACATTATTAAATTGTTCTGTAGCCACATTCCTGTATCCCTCTTCATTCAGGACCTGAAATGCATATGCCAGCATATAGTAAATATTCTGAACAGGTATCACTTAATTGAGCTCCTTAATTTTTCTGTCCAATCCTTAACCTTGATTGGCTCGTCATACCAATACTCTTTAAGTAAAGGAACCATTTCATATTCAACAATATTCGAAAGAGCCTTATCTGTAATAGCACTCAGATTACAGAAATAACTGTGTCCAATACAGAAACCATCGCCCAGAGAATCATCTGCAGCAATAACCGCATTAAGCTTTTCAACACAATCGATAAGGCTATCAAACTTCGGATTTGCAAATGCCATCTTATATTCTCTAAAGCCTTCGCTTTCAAAGCCTGGCTTCATTTCAAAGAAGGCAAATCTACGACGAAGAGCATAATCCAACATTGCCAAACTTCTATCCGCAGTGTTCATCATACCGATAATATAAAGCTTAGGCGGTACAGAGAACTTATCTCCTGAATACAACAGTTGCAACGCGTTTCCACGTTTGTCATTCTCAATTAACATAAACAGTTCACCGAAGATCTTGCTCAGATTTCCTCTGTTGATTTCATCAATGATAAAGAAATATTCATTGTCCGGATCCTCTGCTGCCTTCTGACAGAAATTAGCAAAAGCACCTTTCTTGATTTCAAAATTGTTGCTTGTACTTGAAGGTCTGAATCCTTCAATAAAATCCTCATAGGTATAGCTCTGATGGAACTGAACCATCATTACACGGTTCTGACCCTTACACCCCATCATAGAATAAGCCAGACGCTTTGCAGCAAAAGTCTTTCCTACGCCCGGAGCACCCTGAAGAATAACATTTTTCTTCATTCGGATAAGCTCAACCAATGTATCGTAGCTTTCGCCATCCATATAAACTTCATCCAGGAACTTCTCAGGTGTGTATTCAGGAAATACGGTCTCTTCTGGCTCTACATCGTCCTCATCTTCGTTTACATCAATCAGAGAATTAAGCTTTGCCACGTAATCTGTATATGATGTTATATCCGTAAGAGTCTTCATAACAGCCTGACCAGGATGCTCCCAGTCACCCGTGTTGGTCCAGTTTACCTTACGGATATTTGGATATTCCGGATCTTCTGTATCATAGATGTACTCAGAAGCTACAACTCCACGGCCAATTACTGAGTGCATTCCCTTCTTTGCAAATACAATATCGCCTGGTTTCATTTCCTGCAGGAACTGCCAAGTTGCGTGAGCTGCATTCTTATAAGGTTTTGAAGGATCAATCTTTTCCTTCATAGCAGCCTTCATTTCATCCTTAGAGCTATACTGAGAAAAATTTCCTATCTCACTCCAACCAAGCCCCATTACACCACGCTTATAAAATTCACCCCACTTGGATGCACCATCTCCCGGTGAGTAAATCCAATAATGTACTGTATCTACATCATCATCTGCCAAACCGGCACCCTTCTGCTCCCGTTGTGTCTGCTTCTTTTCGGCCTTCTTTTCTTCATTTACCTGAGTAGAATAATTCCATGCCTCAAAAGACAGCTCCTTAAAATCATGCAGATTGCACTTGCCACTCTGCAGATATTCTCGCAGTTTTTCAACTATGGCAAAGTACTTGCTGGCAGCTATCTTAGTTTCAATTTCTGGAAGTCCTGCGACAACATCTGCAGGAATCTTTCCGGATTCATAAATATACCATTCATTACGGCTATCAAGGTTCAGAAAGGAATTCGGAGAAATCCAGTAAAGGCCCATAGTAATCTTACTGTTTCCATTACCCTTCTTGTTGATAACAAGATCAAAGTACTTTGACAGAACTTCTCTATTATTTGCTGATGGATCCCCTGCATATTTCAGAGCGGAATCAAAGAGGTTCCAGAGATCATCTATATCCTCATCGCCTCTTGAATCGATGAAATAATAGAAGGTGGCATTCTGATTATTAAGCACTGGAATACTGTCAAAAGAATCCGGAACCGCTGTAACAACATCGAAAATTTTTCTTACGGCAGTAATAATCTTAATCCTATTTGCCTCTCTCATAGAGCTCTTATTAAAGAGACCAAATACAGTGAAGGGATCAATGTCCACCAACTGATTGTCTTTTTCCAGAGTAGGCATATTGATACCGGTCTCAACATAGATAGCTTTAACCTTCTCCACTAATTCCTCTCTGTTATTCTTGTAAGCTAGAAGCTTACCGGCAAATTCCTTATAGAAATCCACCCATACAAATTGATTGTCCATTTCACACCTCCGTTAATCTATAAACAGCTCCGGCAAATTGTATTTTACCAGTTCAAAATCTGCCTTCACCGCACGGCTCCTGCACTCCTGCAACGAGTTCTTTAATTTCAAATCTCCATTCACAATTACAACATAATCTGATTCATGTGCCAAAATATATAGAGCTGCTTCACGAGAGAATCCAAACTTCTGTATCATGATTGATTTCTTATTTGTAGAACCGTATTCAACAAATTCATACCAGTCATTAGGTACAGACTCTACCTGCTTTATTTCCTTATATGCGTTTGATACTTTAAGAAAATAATTAGAAATCTTGAACAAAATAATGCTCTCGATTACATCAAGTACATCAGCGATAATAATGTTATTGTGTTCTTTGCAATCCTTGTAATCGTAATACTCTCTGTTGATTTCATCCCACATTGCATCCTTTGGATTATTTTTCTTATGACGGATAGCCTCCTTCATAATCATATTTAATCCGTAACCTGATACCCACTGGCTCAGTACTACACGATACCATCCGAGTCTCGTATATTGTCCGCCCTTTTTATACCCAAGTGTCCCACTTTCATATGTACTCCACTTAAAGATACCGGCAATACGAACCAAGAATCTCCACAACTCATCGGCATCGAACCTACCGTCATTATCAATCTTAGGAAATTCCAATCCATTATTTGAAATAGCTTCGTATAATGACTCATACTGATCAGCAGAAAGTGTAACTTCATTGTCTTTGATGAAATCTTGACTATTAGAAAAGATCTGACGTATTTTGTCTTCTTCGCCATTTTTCATTAAAGCCGTGAATTCTCTTCTTACCAAGCTATTTCTGTTTTTCATGATGTCATTGAGCAGTGGAAAAGTCAAGATAAAAATGTAAGTTCTACATTTTTATATTAGCTTTTCCAATCCTCAATTTCCATTCTTACAAGATCGTTTCTTTTTTGTAACTGGATAAATATTTTTGAACCATCCGGGCTGTACTTGATTGCATTATCCAGAACGTT
>CAVJLN010000130.1:0-4676 GCA_963650485.1 Bacteroidaceae bacterium | reverse complement strand
CCGGAGACTGGAACAGTTGCAACCAATCCACAGGATGCTTCTGTACAGTACAGCAACCCATAATGTTCTTCAATAAACCTTCTACTTGGTCACTTAAAGATTGGCAAAATTCTCATGCAAGATACTTGTTGAATCAGATTCCAAAGCGTGTTGTGGGATGGATTTGTTCAGATGATATGACAGATGGAGAAAAATCAGCACATCCTTCCCATGAAACAACAGGCGGTTATCTGAAAGTTCTTAATGAATCTGAATGTGGTCAGATTTGGTGGGATGGTTTATCGGAAGACAATAGGGACATCATTAGGGCACTTCCTAATTTCGATGCGGATGTATTTGAAGAATGTACCGGAATCAAGGTAGGTGATTGAAAAAGTAGACAAGCTGCTGGAATAGAAAGGAGGGAGAAAATGCCAAAGGTAAAAATGAGTGAAGCCGAAGAGCAGAGACGTTTCCTAGGACGGGTGATTAAGTCCAACATGGAACGGAATGATGTCACCTGCGAAAAACTTATGAAAGGTGCGGGTATTAGCAGATCGACACATTTTAAGCGTGTCAAGGATCCTGATTCTATGACGCTTGGAGAATTAAAGGTTTATATCCGGATGCTGAAAATATCGGATGGCGATCTGTTGTATGCGCTGAAAGGAGAAAAGAGTGAAAAAGTTTAAACAGGCAGTTGCTTTTGTGGTATTTATGCTATCCATTGCAGCAATGGACAGCCAGTTATACATCACAGCAGGTTTACTTGCAATATTGAGCAGTATTTACCTGTTGGTATCTACCAGAAAGGAGCAGAGCGATGTACATGGCACACGAGGAAGCCGGACTGATTACCGGATCAGAGGAAGTAAAAGACAGGCAGAGGGATTTTATATGGGAGCTGGTGCGCTCCATGCTGAAAGGAGAAGATCATGAGAAAGAGAATCCTATCGGTACTGTTGATTCTGATAATGCTGTTGCTGGTGATATTGTACAGCTTGCCAGCTGAAGCGGCAGACAAGTACCCGGTAAGAAAGATGAGAGTAACCTGCTACACCTATCCGCCGGGAAGTATCACAGCATCCGGAAGTGAAGTCCGGGAGGGTATCGTAGCCGCAAAGAAAGATTGGATGGATGCGCTGGTTGTCCTTTATGACACGGACATGAACTTCATTGGATATTTCGAAGTTAAGGACACCGGCTTCGGTATCGACAAGGACGGGGACGGAATCGGAAGTATTGAGAACGGTACAAGCATAGACGTGTTCCGGAGCAGTCTGGAACGGTGCTACGAATGGACAGAAAGATATGGTGATTATTGTTATGTGCAGATCATCGATGCGGAGGGATAAGGATGAAACAACCAAGAAAGCCGGTATTGACAGAGAAAAAGCAGATTGTGGCAGCAGGTCTTGACTGGAAGAACTGGAGCGTACAGGGGAGAAACAACAACTCCATCACGCTGATCAATAAAAAGAGTGGAAAAAGAAGGGTGATTAGAGATTAGATGCTGACAGAAAAAGAAATCAAAAACAAATTATTTGAGGACTACCCAAGGATGTTCCAGCAGAGCATGGAAGGAAAGAATTGGTTTCGAGCCAAGAACATTGTAGACACGGCGCGGTCGGTTGCGTTATTTCTGCAGTTCCCGGAAGAGGATCTCGACGTACTCTTCGGAATACGGGGAGAACGGGGGGAAATCATTCAACGGGGAAGATTCCCGGAGGACGAGATCATTCGTTGCGATGACGAGGTGCGCAAGTGTAGGTACAAAGAAAACAGGGAAATGATGAAACGGATTCTTGAAAAAAGAAAAGACGTATGAACTATAACTCATACGCCTTGTCATACTCGCCCTAGCGAATACTGAAGCACCGAATTCAGTATAGCAAAACAGGGCGGGTATGTCAAGAAAATGGAGGGCTTTCACCTCCGTTTTTAGCATTCTAAGTATATTAAAGTTAGGAGAATGAGGATGGCATACTGGCTTGATACATACCACTTCCCAACGAGCATAGAATATGAATTTAAGTTTGTTGGAAATTATGGGGCAAAGGGTGAGAAGAGACAGAAGAAAGAGAAAGCCACACCGGAGCAGATACAGAAGCAGAACCAGCAGAACCGTGAAAACAGATTAAGACGGAAGATTAAGGCGAACTTTAACGAGAATGATCTGTGGGTGACGCTGAAATATCCAAGAGGGTATCGCCCGACCATGGAAGAACTGAACCGTGACATCAAGAAAACGTTGATTTTACTAAGGAGGGAGTACCGCGCAAGAGGTGAACCGCTCAAGTGGATCATCCGGAAAGAGATTGGGAAACGTGGCGGTGTACATATCCACATGGTTATCAACCGTATCCAGGGAGCTGATACGGATTTACTGATTCGGAAGGCATGGGGAAAGAAGATTGACATTCAGCCAATGTACGAAGCAGGTGGCTTTGCAGATCTGGCCGCCTACATCGTAAAAGAGCCGGACGAAGGATGTGAGAAACAATTATCCTTATTCCCGGAAGAGGAACGGAAGCAGTTTAGAGCATATTCGTGCAGTCGAAACCTGATCACACCGGTGCCGGAGCGGAAGACTTACCGCAGGTGGACGATTGCACGTCTGATACGGGACGGGGAAATCAAACCCTCTCCGGGGTATTACGTGGATAAGAACAGCGTCCGCTACGGAGTAAACCGCTTTACCGGAATGAGCTATCTGAAATACACCGAAGTGAAATTATCGGTGGGAGGTGGATAAGTTGGAAGTAAACATTTACATAGAGACCACAACACAGCGCCCGGTAAAGGGTGAGATTGCCGGAATGTGGATATTGGAGTACATCACAAGCACCGGAAGCCCGGTTACACGCTCCGGAATCCTCCACAAGAAGGATATTACTAATAATACGATAACGTTAGAACTATTATTAAGCGCATTTCAGAGACTGACAAAATCCTGTTCCGTCCGAGTATTTACTCAATGCGGACACGTTTTAGGAGTGATGCAAAATCACTACCTTCCGATGTGGAAAAAGAATGGATGGGTGACTGCGAGAAATACCACTGTAAAGAATGCAGATCTATGGCAGCAGGTAGCCGAAGAGATGGCAAAGCATTGCGTCACGGTAGAGGACACAGACCATTCCTACCGGCAGTACATGCAGGAGCAGGCACAGAAAGAGTTATTGAAGGAGATTGAAGTTTGAAAGACAAAGAAAAGGCATTGCAGATGCTTCGTGACAACATTCCGATCGATGAAATTGCAGAAGCAACCGGGTACAGCCGGGGATATTTGAATAGTCTGACAAAGCTCTGTGGTATTGTCAGAACCAAAATAACCATAGAGAACTACAAGGAACAGATCTTTTACATGGTCGAACAAGGGAAAACACCGGCAGAAATCGGACAGGCGATTGGGTACAGTGAGATTACCGTGCATAACTGTATCAATACCTGGAAGCGTGAAGAGAAGTACATGGACGAGCCGGAAGTGATTAAGGATTACTATCCGGAGGAGATATTGACCCTCGTGGAGCGCAAACCGATCCAGTGTCCGACTGTAGAGTATGAAGGAAAGAGATGGAGAGATGTGACAGAAGTTTATTGTCCGAGGTGAAAAATGGAATCAGTACAAGAAAGAATGAAACGGCTGGGTACACGTGAGAAGATTGCCACTTTCATGGCGAAAGAAAAGCAGCCGTATGAGTTTAAAAGAAAATATGCACAGATTCGTGCAGAAGAATTTGCTACAGAATGTAATCGCCGGGGATTAAACTATCATGTTTCAGTTGGAGGACTGGACAGCATTGTTTTATATCTGTTTCTGCATGAGATATGTGATATAGATGCACCGGGAGTCAGCGCTTCGTATCTGGAAGACAGAAGCATCCAGAGGGTACATAAAGCACTTGGAATTATTAATGTACCGCCGTTGAAAAGAGAGGATGGAACATATTGGAGTAAGTCTAAGGTGATTCAAGAGTTTGGTTTTCCGGTTATATCCAAGGAGGTGGCTGCAAAGATTGAGCTGTTACAGAATCCGTCTGAAAAGAATAAAACGGTGCGCCATGCCATTATCACTGGTGAGACCGGAGAATATGGTGGCTGGCAGAAAGATTCCAGAATGAAGCTTAATCACCGATGGCTGAAATTGTTCGGCGGATATGAGAATGAAAATGAGGGATGTGATTTTCAAAAACCGGACTTCTTAGTGTCTCCCAAGTGCTGCTATTATCTCAAGGAAAAGAACTGTGATGATTGGGGAAAAGAGCACAACAGTGTGCCATATCTGGGATTAATGGCATCCGAAGGTGGCAGGCGTGCAAAGAGCTTACGGATGAACGGATGTAATTACTTTGGGGCATCTACCATACGATCAGCACCATTTGCAATCTTCGGCAGACAGGATATATTGACACTGGCTTTGGAAATGGACGAGATCTGGAAGCACGGATTAAGAGAACAATACCGTGCCCGGCTCTTGAAAGAAGGGAAAATAACAGAGCAGTTTGTGATGCCGGACAGTATCATACCGGAAATATATGGGACCATAGAAAAACAGCCAGATGGAACACTATATACTACGAAGGCGCAGCGCACCGGATGCAGTATGTGTGGTTTTGGAATCCATATGGAGAAGCGACCACATCGGTTTGATCTTCTGTACAGGGAGAATCCAAAAGAGTGGGATTATTTAATGT
>CAVJLN010000129.1:0-4687 GCA_963650485.1 Bacteroidaceae bacterium | reverse complement strand
TAACGACAGTAAAGAAAGCCATGACAAAAGAAAGACTGATAAACAGTGGCTTTTATGATTTAGCCGCAGGATATTGTAAGTAAACGGAATTACTTAATAAGAATACAAGGAAGAAGTATGAAATTATGAATTCAATGACCAGAACATATAAACAGGCAATTATTATTGGAGCTTCACCGATAGGAAACGAAGCTGCACAATTACTGGCACTTTTAAGATGGGCAGGCTACGGGGCGCAGGATGAAAACTGTACCCATGATTGTACAACCTGCCACAGCGGATGCCGTAAGCCGGAAATGAAAAAGGATATTTATGTGATTGCAGCTGATGGCGGACTGAGATTTTTATTGGAAAATAAGATGCATCCGGATTTCTTGGTAGGAGATCTGGATTCGTTGAAGTATGATGATGTTTTGACCGAAGAAGTGGTGAAAGCGGCAGTCGATGAGATTTCACATGAGGTTGTTCCGGTCGAAAAGGATGACACGGATATGGGACTGGCCGTAGCGAAGGCTTATGAAAAAGGATATCATGAAATCCTGATTTATGGTGGCTGCGGTGGAGCACGGGTTTCCCATACATTTGCGAATGTACAGTTGATGACCCATTATGCGAAAAAGGGCTGCCAGATCCAGATGATGGGTGACGGCATCCGGATGGAAATTCTGTGCAACGGCTGTAAAACATTTTCGTCTGCTCTTAAGGGAAGTCTGTCGGTGATCTGTCTGAGTGACAAGGCAGATGGTGTAGTGATACGGGGACTGAAATATGAATATGTCGGGAGTTTGAGCTCTGATTTTACGCTGGGTGTAAGCAATTCTTTTATCGGACAGAATGCAATGGTATCCGTAGAGGATGGAATCCTGCTTTTAGTTTATGAGAGAGGGTAGTGATACTTTTAGTGTGACCAAGTTTGTATAAAGTGTTTCACAAATTAGTTTCAGAAAAATAAAACTACCCAAATAACCTATTTACACAGTAGGTAAATAGGGATATAATGAGCCTCAGAGAAAACCAAGCGGATGCGAAGCAGACATTTGGTTTTCTGGGCTCATTAACGAGCAAATATCCTGCGAAGCAGGATGAAGACCAGGAGGAAAAGCAAATGTCAAATCATACTTTGTTAGAAATTAAAGATATGATGGCAAGAGCCGGTATTGAACGTTTAAAGGGACTCATTGAAGACGAAGCTTTTACCGCAATGATTGACGAGGAACTGGGAGGAGACAGCATATGACAGATTACAGGAGTGGGATGATACGATTGTGGACGGAGCGTTTGCCGGAGACGGATGTGCAATCTCGCAGGCCTCCGCGGATATTATGCTGGGTATGATCATCGGCAGGAAGAAAGAGGATGCTTTACAGCTTGGAAAAACCTTTATGAAGATGATTAGGGGAGAGGCCAGTGAGGAAGAAATCGACTCTCTTGAGGAAGCGTCTGCGCTTCGTGATATTGCCCATATGCCGGCACGTGTGAAGTGTGCCGTTCTTGGCTGGCGTACCTTAAAAGAGGCATTATCCGGTGAAGACGCAGAGGATGATGAAGACGAATAGTCAGATGAAATTTAATAGAAAATATTGGAACAGACAATGTTTTCAGACGGAACATAACTGAAAAATAAAAACTCCCCACCCGGAAAATCCCTTGAGGATTGCGGATGGGGAATTTTTAGTTATCGAAGCTTGTCACAAAATACATCAGAGCAGCCCAGGTATATACTGAATAATAAATACCGTTAGAATCTGTTCCACGGTTTAAAATCTGCCGGGCCTCTTCTTTTGTCAAAAGAGAAAATCCGTTAAAGTATTCACTTCCGACAGCACCATCGGTATTCAGCTCCGGAAGGGTATCACGGTTTATGGAAAGTAAAACGAGAGCATTGCTCTCATCGGTCATTCCCGGAGTACTGAAAAGAAGCGGACTGATCACCTTTGCGGTATCGCTGTCACCAAAAACAATGCCGGTTTCTTCCTTTAATTCTCTGGCTGCGGTAGTAATAAGGTCGGTATCCTCTTTGTCAATAAGGCCGGCCGGAGGGCTTAACAGAAACTGACCGGTGGGATAGCGGAATTCATGGCTGAGTAAAAGCCTAGGTTCAGCATCCTTTATATTCAAAACAACAATGCAGGTTACAGCATCTGCCCGCATTTTCTTGAATTCTTCCGTGGTTTTCGCGGCCACCAGATCATCAGCTGTCCGTCTGGTTGCATCGTAATAATGTTTTCCTTCTGCATATTGCAAATCAAACACCCGGATAAATTTTGATTCAAATAAGGGTTTGATATTTTCTTTTGAAAAATCTGGAGTATCCATGTGAAATTTCCCTCTCTCTTTGTATATATAAGTATATCGTAACTATCATTCTTTCAGATGATTGTGTCAAGTATTTTGTGTAAACGTATTTGATTTAATCAGACAGGGATGTACATCCATAAGGAGACTTATATTTTTTCGGAAGACAATGTAACAGTACAACCATGCCATTGGATGATGCAACGGTCAATCTTTTGGATTGCACCGACCTATCTGGTATGGTATGATTATTCTGATTAATGATGCAAAATTGGCTTATTAGTCAGAAAAGGGGCAGGAAGTTCAACCAATTATAGTTATTAAAAGGAGGGAGGAGAATTATGAAAAAGAGAACAATAACCGCCGGTGTGTTGGCAGTTACGCTGGCAATGCTGACAGCCTGTGGAGGCAAAGCGGAGACAGCAGAAACGGATGAGATCGTGATTTCCCAGCCACAGGAGGAAGAGGAGACGGATGTCCAGTCCGCACCGTCCGGAGATACCCAGCAGGAAGAAGCTGCGGATTCAGCCTCGGATGCGGTCTCAGAGGAATCCGCAGAGAGTGCCGGCAATGATTCCGTTAAGGAGCTGGTCACCTATGATGTATCGGATGCTTATCAGGAGGTCTTGAATAAGTATCAGACGATGATTTACGAAAAGTGGGACACCAATAAGGCTTTTGAAGAGGAACTGTCTTCGATGGTATCAGACTTCGTACAGATGGGCTATGAGAATCAGGTCGGCTATGTGCTTTATGATCTGGATCTGGATGGACAGCCGGAGCTGCTGATTGGTGAAATGGATACGGAGCTTCCGGTTAACCGTATTGTCTTCGATGCTTATACCGAAAAGGACGGCAAAGCGGTACAGCTCTTTGAAAGTGAGTCCAGAAACCGCTATTATGTGGTCGAGGATGAAGCCGGCGCAATTATGATTGCCAATGAAGGCTCCAATGGCGCTGCCAGCTCAGGATGGATTTATTACATTTATACAGAAGGTGAGCTTAAGGTTATGCAGGCGGTTATGTACGATGCGGCCGCGGATGAAGCGAATCCCTGGTTTATGGCATATGATGATGACTGGGATGTCTCCAATGATGAATCCATAACGGAGGACGATGCCCAGGCAATTATTGATTCTTATACGAATACTTATGCTAAGCTCGGCTGGACAGCGCTTGTACAATAACGGACAGTCGGAGGAGAAAGACAACGGATACAGTGAAGATACCGGAGAGGTGGAAGTTATGGTAACAGAAGAGCTTATTTTAAAGATGACAGAGTTTAATGCCGGAGATCCGGCGAGAATACAGCATTTCATCAAGGTGTATGAATTTGCGCATGTGATAGGAATGAAAGAAGGACTTGATGCAGAAGCCTTGCATATTCTTGATATGGCTTCCGTCATGCATGACATAGGGATACGTCCCGCAGAAGAGAAGTATGGGCGGTGTGATGGAAAGCTGCAGGAGCAGGAGGGACCGGTCTATGCAAGGGAAATGCTGGCATTGTTCCCGGAAGTGAATTCCCTTGAGACAGAGAGGGTCTGCTATCTGATTGCACATCATCATACCTATGAGAAGGTAGAGGGAATGGATTACCGGATTCTTCTGGAAGCGGATTTCCTTGTAAATGCCATGGAGGGACAGCTTGACAAGCCTGCAATCCGTACCTTCCGGGATAAGGTATTCAGAACCGGAACAGGATTGTACCTGATTAATACGATGTTTGGACTGTAGATTTACCATAAGACAAAGCCACCGGATGAAGCTCTTCTGCTGAATCCGGTGGCTTTGTTGTGCTTTCCATCAACCCAGTTTATTTACTGGTGTGATGGAAAAGAGATTTTAACTTATCAAATATAAAAACAACCCAGGCAAAAATAAAAATCACTCCCTTCATTTGGCTTTCATGTTCATATTCATGGAAGAAAAGTATCGGATATGCAGATGGTATTTCATGCATCCTCAGCGTAGCTAGAAACCGAGCGGTTCATTTACAAGTATGACATGGATTCTTCCTGTATGTCTGGAATAACGCGTAATAAGAAACTGACAGCAGATGGTATCCGGCGATTTGCAGTCAAAGCACTTACCGGTCTCCTTACAGGGAGTTTTAATATCAAAACGCTGGGCATTGATCGGGGCAGCAACATTTCTGGCTCTCTTCATTGCACTGTCGAGATCATCACATACCTTATTCATGCCGACAATGAAAATAACCTTTTTGGGTCCCTGTGCAATACAGGAAACACGGTTGGAATTGCCGTCAATGTTCACCAGAATACCATCACTGGTCATTGCATTGGCGCCGGAGAGAAACACATCAGAATCATAAGCAGCAAGCAGACCTTCGCGCTGCTCCATTCTGGAACGGTCAAGGTAATGGTAATTA
>CAVJLN010000128.1:0-4725 GCA_963650485.1 Bacteroidaceae bacterium | reverse complement strand
CAGATGCGCTTAGGAAGATAGAAAGGCACAAAGCCATTCGGAAAGCGAGGTGCTGCAGATGCAGACAGAAACGATTGATAAAAGCCAGCAGGCCACAGCTGAAACCGGGGAAGAGTTAATCGATACTCTCATCGCCATCAGTGTTGTAGCCAAGCGACTGGCAGCCAATCTAAGACAACAGAATAAAGAAAACGGAGGAACTGAAAATGAGCAAAATGAGTGAATTATCTCAGGTGCTGGATGAAATGATTGCCTGCGGCGAAGGAATGATCAAAGCCGCAAACGCGATTAAAGACATCTTCTCTTCCACAGAAGAAGCTCCGGCAAAGGCTGAGACAAAAGAAGTTAAGGAAGCAGCCGAAAAGGCTCCTGAAGCGGAACCTGTTAAGACACCGGCTGAACCTACTCCTACCTATACAAAGGAAGATGTCCGCGGAGTGCTTGCGGCAAAATCCGCCGCCGGCTTCAAGAAGGAAGTCAAAGAACTTCTGGAAAAATTCGGAGCCCAGCAGTTAAAGCAGGTCAAGCCTGAGGATTACGTTGCCCTTCTCAAGGAAGCAGAGGTGATTGGAAATGCCTAAGCACGCATACCTCTCCGCCTCAGCCAGCCACAGATGGCTCAACTGTCCGCCAAGTGCAAAGCTCTGTGCCAACATTCAGGATCAGGCATCCGAATATGCACAGCAGGGAACCGATTGTCATGAGCTGTGTGCCTACCTGATAGAAAAGGCTCTGGGCAGAGACGTCAAAGATCCGACGGAGGATCTGACCTACTATGATGCAGAAATGCGGAACTGCGCTGAGGAATACAGGAACTATGTATTAGAGCAGATTGAAGCAGCAAAGGAATTCTGTAAGGATCCGCAGGTCATGATTGAGCAGCGTCTGGATTTCTCCCGCTGGGTAGAACAGGGCTTCGGAACCGGTGACTGTGTCATCGTAGCTGATGAAATCTTACAGATCATCGATTACAAGCATGGTCTTGGTGTTCTCGTAAGCGCCGGTGATGATGAGCACGGCGGCAACAGCCAGATGATGTGCTACGCCTTAGGTGCCCTGGAAGCCTTCGGAGACATCTACGATATCAATCAGATCAAGATGACCATCTTCCAGCCAAGGCGTGACAACATCAGCACTTATACCATCAGCAAGGAGGATCTTCTGAAATGGGCCGATGAAATTCTGGCTCCGACTGCACAGCTTGCCTATGTGGGCGAGGGCGAATTCAAAGCCGGCGACCACTGCCAGTTCTGCAAAGTAAAAGCAACCTGCCGCAAACGTGCGGAGTACAATCTGGAACTTGCAAAATATGATTTCGAAATGCCCGTCACACTGGACGATACCGAGATTGCAGCCATTCTGGAGAAGATCGATGAAATGATCTCCTGGGGCAATGACATCAAGGAATACGCCTTAAAACAGGCCCAGTCCGGAGTTCACTTCGATGGTTGGAAAGTCGTAGCGGGAAGATCCAACAGAAAATACACAGATGAGGAAGCCGTTGCCTTCAAGGTAAAGAACGAAGGCTACGATCCTTATGAAAATAAGCTCCTTGGCGTCACCGCCATGAGCACACTGCTCGGAAAGAAGAAATTCGAAGAGCTTTTGGGTGAGCTGATCTACAAGCCGCCCGGCAAACCAGCACTGGTTCCGGAATCTGATAAGAGACCGGCCATGAATACAGCAATAGACGATTTTAAAGAGTAAAGGAGACAACTATTATGTCAAAGATTTCAAATCCTACAAAGGTAATCACAGGAGTAAACACACGTTGGAGCTATGCGAATGTATGGGATGCCAAGAGCATCAACGGAGGCGCACCGAAGTACAGCGTCAGCCTCATCATTCCCAAGTCCGACACCGTAACCGTAAACAAGATTAAGGCAGCTATCGAAGCAGCCTACGAGGAAGGCCAGAGTAAGCTCAAGGGCAATGGCAAGACCGTTCCTGCTCTCTCCGTTCTCAAGACACCTCTTCGTGATGGTGATCTGGAGAGACCTGATGATCCTGCTTATGCAAATGCATACTTCATCAATGCCAACAGTGCTTCTGCACCTGGCATCGTAGATGCAGACCGTCAGCCTATCCTTGAGAGATCCGAGGTTTATTCCGGAGTATATGGCAGAGCCAGCATCAACCTTTATGCCTTCAACAGCAACGGCAACAAAGGAATCGCCTGCGGCCTCAACAATCTCCAGAAGATTCGTGACGGTGAACCTCTCGGCGGCAAGTCCCGTGCTGAGGATGATTTTGCCTCTGAGGAAGAGGACGACTTCCTCGACTAAGCAACTAATACAATGACAAATTTTGATGTAATGGGCGGCGGCACTGCTGCCGTCCGGAAAGGATAAGGCAATGTTACAGACAATCGTAAATTATGAATTAATAATCTGGCTCGCAGTACTCATCATCTTCCTTGTGGTTTCTATGGTGTATTTCATCAAGGACAGACACAAGGAAAACCTCACCTACTACGATTACAGCGAAGTAAAACGTGAGGTGGCTGATCTGAAGAGACAGCTTGAAGCAATCCAGAATAAATAAGACAAATGATTTCATGGGAATGGGCATCGGCCGGCTATGGCTGGTGCCTGTTTTCAGATTGGAGGATCTATGAAAAATATAAGTATCGATATAGAAACCTACTCCAGCAATGATCTCGGCAAATGCGGCGTCTACAAGTATGCAGAGGCACCTGACTTTGATATCCTGCTCTTTGGCTATTCTGTTGATGGCAGTAATGTAAAAGTCATCGACCTGACTGCCGGTGAAGAAATACCGGATGACATACTGTCTGCCCTCTCTGATCCTGCTGTTACCAAATGGGCTTTTAATGCTTCCTTCGAGAGGATTTGCCTCTCTGCCTGGCTTCATAAAAACCATCCGGAATATTTCAAGGGCTACGGCAAAGCAGACGACTCAGTCAGCAATTATCTTGATCCTGTCTCCTGGAAATGCTCCATGATCTGGTCCGCCTATATGGGTCTGCCGCTTTCACTGGAAGGTGTTGGCGCTGTACTTAAGCTGCAGGATCAGAAAATGAAGGAAGGTAAAGACCTGATCAAATACTTCTGCTGCCCCTGCAAGCCAACTAAAGCAAACGGTGGCAGGACCCGCAACCTTCCTGAGCATGCACCTGATAAGTGGGAAATCTTCAAGGCCTACAATAAACGAGATGTTGAAGTGGAGGTCTCTATCAAAGACAGATTAGCCAAGTTTCCGGTACCCGAATCAGTATGGGAAGAATATCATCTGGATCAGGAAATAAATGACCGAGGCATCATGCTGGATATGGACGTGGTAGAAAATGCAATCGCTTTCGACGAAAAATCGAAGTCCAGTCTCATGATTACCATGCAGAATATCACCAACCTGGAGAATCCCAACAGCGTTGTACAGATGAAGCAATGGCTTTCCGAAAATGGAGTCGAGACTGAATCTCTCGGCAAGAAGGATGTGGCCGGTCTTATCAAAGAGACTGATGGCGAAATCACAGAGGCACTGAAGCTCCGGCTGCAGCTTGCCAAATCCTCTGTTAAGAAATACCAGGCTATGCAGAATGCTGTCTGCGAGGATGGCCGTGCTCATGGTATGTTTCAATTCTACGGTGCCAATCGTTCCGGCCGCTGGGCAGGCAGACTGATCCAATTGCAGAACCTTCCTCAGAATCACATGTCTGACCTGGCAGATGCCCGTGAGCTTGTCCGCACCGGCGATTATGATACTCTGGATATGCTTTATGACGATATCCCGGACACGCTTAGCCAGCTGATCCGTACAGCCTTCATTGCAAAACCAGGCTACAAATTCATCGTCAGCGACTACTCTGCCATCGAAGCAAGAGTTCTGGCCTATCTTGCCAGTGAGACCTGGCGATCCAAGGTATTTGCTGAAGGAAAAGATATCTACTGCGCTTCCGCAAGCCAGATGTTCAAGGTACCTGTAGAAAAACATGGCATCAATGGTCATCTCAGGCAGAAGGGAAAAATTGCAGAGCTGGCACTGGGTTACGGCGGATCTGTCGGAGCCTTGAAATCTATGGGAGCTCTCGAAATGGGCTTAATTGAAGACGAACTTCAGCCACTGGTAGATTCATGGCGCAATTCCAATCCAAATATCACAGCCTTCTGGTGGGACATCGACAGCGCTGTGAAAACAACCATCAAGCAGCGTATTCCTACCGAAGTCAAAGGCATCCGATTCAGTTACAAGAGCGGCATGCTTTTCATCGCTCTTCCGTCCGGCAGACGGCTAAGCTACATAAAGCCCCGCATCGGAGAGAATCGCTTCGGTGGCGAATCCATCACCTATGAAGGCATCGGCTCTACCAAGAAATGGGAACGCATCGAATCTTACGGTCCAAAATTTGTGGAGAATATCGTGCAGGCAGTCTCCAGGGATCTTCTCTGCTATGCTATGAGAAATCTCTCCGATCAGAGAATCTGCGGGCATGTACATGATGAACTAATTATCGAATGCCCGGAAGATATGCCGGTAGAAAGCATCACCAAAGTCATGAGCATGTCTCCGGAATGGATGCCGGATATCCTAATCAGAGGTGACGGTTATGAGACAAAATTTTATAAAAAAGATTAAAAAAATAGTGGCTTCTGGTTTATCGCCAGAAGCCGCTTTGTTCATTGCAACTTTAATTTAACTGAATATCTTTCGCATATGAATAAGATATTATCTCACCTTGCTTTGTGGAACTGTATCCTTTTTCTC
>CAVJLN010000127.1:0-4798 GCA_963650485.1 Bacteroidaceae bacterium | reverse complement strand
AAAACAGAGATTTCAGAAGTGAAGAATTTACACGTCTTGAAGTGTAAAAATGACATGTCTAGAAGTGAAGATTTTACACATCTAGAAGTGAAAAAATTACACACTAATAAGACTAATATAAATAATACTGAGTTAAGTAATACTGAATCTAATCATATCATATCAGCAAATGATGGGATGAGATCGGATGTGGAGGCATACACAGAGCTTATCAGGGAGAATTTGGATTTTGATATTCTGCTTGAACGATATCCCTATGACAGGGAACTGCTAGAGGGTATCTTTGACCTTATTCTGGAAACAGTGCTTTGCCGGAATGAGACAATTCTAGTTGCATCCAATGAGTATCCGGCAGAGCTGGTCAAAAGTAAGTTCCTAAAACTGAACAGCTCTCATGTCCAGTATGCCATGGACTGCATGAGGACAAATACTACGAAGGTGCATAATATCAAAAAATATCTAATGGCTACGCTCTTTAATGCACCGAGCACAATCAGCGGATACTATCAGGCAGAGGTTAACCATGATTTTCCTCAATTTACTGTAGGTAACAACTAATTGCTTGACATGTAGTCAATGCGTGCATATAATCAAAAATATAAGTACATGCATTGACTACACAAGGAGGCAGTTATGGAGAATATAACATATACCGCAGGTGGGATAAACATTGAAGTAGAAAAGCATGAAGATAAAAAAGCAAAGGAGCGCAGAATGATGGCTTATGCTTTTAAGATGATTCGTGAAGAATCTGGAATGAACAGAAAGGATTTTTCTGAATGGTTGGGAATACCATATCGAACCATGCAAGAATGGGAATTAGGAAGAAGAGCTATGCCACAGTATGTTCTTGATTTGATTGAGTATAAAGTGAAGAATGAAAAGAAAGAAGGGAGACTATAATTATGCTTGTATTAAAAATACTAGGTAAGATTATTGCGTTACCAATGATTTTAGTAATGACTATTTTATTCTATGTCGCAGTGATTCTTTCAAGGATATACAAACTGGGAGCCTTGATTTTTAACCTGGTAATTATGCTCTGCGCGGTTATTGCACTCTTTTTACAGCAGTGGAATAATTTTGGAATAGCAGTTGGCATACTGGTGGTAAGCTATCTGTTGATGCGTGCCTGGAATGTAATTGCCGGAGTATTTGCTTATGCAAAAGTGTATTTTACAGAACTGTTATTTGAGTAATACATAAATGGTTGCAGCATCAGTATAATAGAAGTGCGAACACCAGTTAATTGGGGCTGATACTCACGTGAATCTCAGACGAGTGTGCGGTGTGCTACCATTTTGCTTACTTTTTGTTACCAATTGCTTACCTGGTGCTTACCAATTGCTTACCTTTTGCTTCTTTTTTTCTATTCTGACCTGTGCTAATATTATCATAGACAAATGAGACGTGAGCCACGAACTTGCATCTCATTTGTTTTTCTTTTGCAAAAGAATACAGATAAAAATAAAGCGTCTGCTCATTGCCGAGATGGTGATGGGTATGGCGCTTTTTTTGATGACAAAACAGGATGAAAAAAGGAGAAAGAAAATATGGATTACGAATCATTTAAAGAGACGTTTGCAGACGATATCAGAGAGAAGCTCAGCGAGAACGGTCATGAGGATGTAAAAATCAGTTTTCATCACGTTGAGAAAGCCAATGGAAATTATGAGGCAATGACGGTGGTTCCTGGAGACAGTAATGTTGGAGTGAACTTTAATATTAAAAATGCATTTGCAGCTTATGAGGACACAAAGGATTATGCCGGTGTGCTGGCAAGTGTCACAAAGGTAATTATAAGTGGGCTGGACAAAGCACCGGAAATTGATGTCAATGCCTTGATGGATTATGGAAACATGAAAGAGAAGCTTTCCATTGAGGTCATTTCTGCAGAAACTAATGCCGAGCTGCTGGATAAGATTCCTCATGACAGGATTGAAGATCTTGCAGTTGTATACCGATTTGTAATGGAAAGCAATGACGACGGAAGAGCTTCTGTATTGGTTACAAACGATATGATCGACCGCATGGGTGTATCACATGAACAGTTAAGAGCTGATGCCTTGGAAAATGCCCCGGAGATCAGACCGGCAGTGATTCAGGGAATGAATGAGATCATGAAGGAAATGATGGGGCCGGAGATGTTTGAAATGTTCGGCGTTTTGGATGAGGTAGATGAAAAAATGTATGTGGCTTCTGTTCCAGATAAGATTTCCGGTGCAGGAGTGATTGCATACCAGGATTTCATGGATCAGGCTGCTGAGAAGTTGGGTGGTGACTTTTTTGTACTTCCATCATCCATTAATGAGATCATTCTGGTTCCAGATAATGGCGAAATGGATTCCAAGGAATTAAAGGACATGGTAAAAGAGGTCAATGCAACGGAAGTACGGCCTGAGGAAAAACTCACTGATAATGTATACCATTATGATTCCAAAAATCATGTCTTTGAACTGGCAGAGAAGTTTACCGAAAGACAGCAGGAAAAAGAAGCCGGAATCGATGGAAAAGCGGAAGAGAAAGGCTCTGTATTAAAGGAACTAAAGGATAAGCAGAAAGAGGCAGCTGCAAAGCCCCCAGTAAAGGATGCAGCAGAAAAAGCCTCAAAGTCAAAGGGCGGAGAAGCCCTCTAAATAGTAAAAATTAGTCGAAAAGTGTCAGCCTGTGCTAAGTGCATGGGACTGGCACTTTTTTGATGTCAGGAAATGTAGAAGAAACTGCCAATGCAGGTTTCGCAAATGGAAAGGAACAGGTGATTTGAATGTCAGCAGCATATAACAAGAAAAGAGTAAGTGAAGGTTATGATACTCCGGGCATAGTGATTGGAGCAAGCATGCCAATTTCTCATCCGCAGAATTGTGCCCATGAGTGTCCGTATGGAAGGGGCAGGGATTTCTGTTTCCCATGCTATAAGGAAATCGTGGATGCAACAAGAGCAAAGAAAGCACAGAGAGGTTAGATATGTACGATTATTTTTATGAAGAAAATGCGGATAATTTCAGCTTTTACAGGATTCCTAAGCTGTTATTTACTGATAAAAGGTTTGCTGAGATTTCTACAGAAAGCAAAGTGCTTTACGGACTTCTTCTGGATAGGGTATCTCTTTCCAGGGAGAACGGCTGGATGGATGATGAGGGCAGGGTGTATGTCATATTTACGATTAATGCCGTATGTGAAGCCATGAACTGCTCTAACAAGTCTGCTGTGAGATATTTGGCGGAATTGGAATCGGCAGAGCTTATTGAGCGTGTGAAGCAGAAGCTCTGTAAGCCAGATCTGATTTATGTGATGAATTTTTCCGTGGTGAACAATCTACATCTCCGGGAGTGTAATAACTACAACCACGGAAGTGTAAAAAATACATCTCCGGAAGTGAAGAATCTACACTCTAATTATACTAATAACAATAATACTGATTTTAATAATACTAATCTTATCTTATCTGAGGATGAGGATAGGATGGGATATGAGGCATATCTGCGAAAGCAGCTTGGTATTGAGTATTTGTATCAGGAATATCCTCATGATCAGGAAATGCTTGATGGTATATTGGATCTTATTTTGGATGTGGTCTGCTCTAAGAGAAGCAACATTGTTATTGCAGGGGATGAAAAATCCATAAACCTGGTGAAGAGCCGGTTCATGAAGTTAAACATGGAGCACATTCGGTATGTGATGAACTGTATGCAGGAGAATACCACGAAGATCAGGAGTATTAAACAGTATCTGTTGGCAGCCCTTTACAATGCACCGGCAACAATCGACAGCTATTATCGAGCAGAAGTAAATCACGATATGGCAGAAGGAAAAATATAAAAAATATACGGAGGGACACATGAACAATAAACCATGGGCCTATGTGACATCTGCCTGGAGTGCAGACAGAAGCAGGGCAAAAAGATCTGCAAAGAGATATTGCAGAAAATTATACGAGGCAGGTTATACACCAATCTGTCCACTGTTATCGCTGCCGGAGTTTATTGACATGACCAGTGCAGATGAATTTAAGGATTATATGGATATGTCAGAGGATATGCTTAGACGCTCTAGGATCCTTGTGGTCTGTGGGACAGCGGTGGATGATACAGTGCTTACAGACATTGCCATAGCGAACCGCTTTCATGTAGCCTCTTCCACAATGAGGGGAGTACTTGGTGTGGATAAAAACAAAAATAATGAGTAATTTTGTGGATTGCTGCTGAAAGGCAGACAGTCTGATGGAAGGAAGTGAGAAAACTGATTCATGAAGAGATTGATAGGGAAATTGTCAATAAAACAGTGCATTTAGCTTTTCGTTTTATTGGAGAGCCAACAGAAAAGGCATTTATGAAGGCATTAAGCATATTTCCTGGAATGCCCTTAAAGGCTGGAGGAAAAAAGATTGCCCATGATGTGGGGCAGAAATTCCATCCGACAGAAGGAAGGCAGTCAGTAAAAACACTAATTCGCCAGGGACAGGGAGTAACAAGTATTCCTCTGGCAGATGAGGGACTAAAGGATTTTCAAAAAATAGCACGAAAATACGGTGTAGATTTTGCTGTGGTAAAGGATAAAAATACTGAGCCACCTATCTATACCGTATTTTTTAAGGCAAAAGACCAGGATGCCATTACAAGGATTTTGCAGGATTATTCAGCAAAGCAGGTGAAAAATCCAGATCTGGCGAAGGGCAGTGTCTTAGAGAAATTAAAGAAATTCAAAGAGATTGTGGCAGCAATTCCGAAAAAAGTAGCAGAGAAAAAGAAGGAGATGTCGCGATGAATACAAAACAGTTAAAAAAGCAGCTGATCCTGAA
>CAVJLN010000126.1:0-5033 GCA_963650485.1 Bacteroidaceae bacterium | reverse complement strand
GCAGGTGAATGTGACAAAATTTACGGTGACAGCTTTAAAAAAGAAAAAAATCATATTTTGGATATTGGAAATAATGTCACAATTGTATTTGAAGATATGGATTTTGGAACGGCAGGTACCAGTTGCGTGAAAGTAAGTGGAAATACACCGTTGGAAAAGAATACAATTATCTTAAAATTTGCAGGAGAAAATAGGGAAGAACAGAGAATGATCGAGTTTTCAGGAGGGGAAAAAGAGCAGGCTTTTGCAATAGAACCCATAAAGGGATGTATGAAAGTAAGCATGGTATTTTTGCCTGGAAGTAATTTTGATTTTTATAATATGCAGTTTGAAAAGTAATGATAAAACAGAAAATGTAATAAAGAATTTATACGGAGAAGCAAAACGACGGATCGTTTTGCTTCTCTTTTTTTAAAGTTTGTTGTTGAAAATACAAAAAGCAAAATATGCTTAGTTTTGCATATTTTGCTAAAAAGGAAGCAAGAAAGGAAATGATGCAAATTGCGGAGAAAGATATAATAAATAACAACAAAGGGAAAAGAAAATACCCAAAAGGGAGGTAGCAAAAGTGAGAAAAAGTAAGAACAAAGCAGTGGCAGTTCCCAAAAGTAAAGAACATTCTCTACTGCGCCACATAAAAAAAGAATGGCGATTATATTCGCTGATGATCATTCCAATTTTGTACTATATTATTTTTAAATACATTCCCCTACTTGGAAATATAATCGCATTCAGAAGGTACAAAGGAGGTCCGAATATCCTTGGTGAGTACTGGGTTGGATTTCGATACTTTGAACAGTTTCTTAAGGATCCGCAATTTTGGCAGGCATTCTGGAATACATTACGTTTGAGTATTGGATATCTGCTGATACGTTTTCCGGTTACTCTGATCTTCGCTCTCCTGCTAAATGAAATTCATAAGAGATGGTGGAAGAAAACAGTTCAGACATTATCTTATCTGCCACATTTTATTTCACTGGTCGTTGTCTGTGGTATGGTAAAAGAGTTATTAGCAGCGGGAGGACCGATCAACAGGCTGTTATCAACGATTGGACTTGATAAAATAGAATTTTTATCTGAGCCAGGCTGGTTTGATTTTGTTTATATATCATCTGGTGTGTGGCAGGCTTTAGGATGGGGAACAATTCTTTATTTAACTGCAATAACTGGAATTAATACAGAACTTTATGAAGCTGCTTCTATGGATGGAGCAAATAGATTTCAGCAGATTATTCATGTAACGATACCTGGAATTCTTCCTACGATCATGACACTGCTTATTATGGATATTGGAGGCATTGTTACATCAGGAAATATGCAGAAAATCCTGCTTTTATATAATCCTCTGAATCAGGAAAAAGCGGATATCATTGGAACGTTAGTTTACAGAATGGGTATTACAGGCGGAAACTTCAGTTATGCAGCAGCGGTTGGTCTGTTTGAAGGCGTTATTGGTCTTATTCTTGTAACAACAGCAAACTTCCTGTCGAAAAAATTTACAGAAACGTCATTATGGTAGTATGGAGGAACGGAAATGAACAATATGAAAGCATCGAAAGGATATCGGATTTTTCAGTGCGTGAATACAGTGATCATGATACTGGTGATTTTTGTAACACTGTATCCATTCATTTATCTTGTTGCACAGTCATTTAGCAGTGATGCAGCTGTAAGTGCCGGAAAAGTTACTTTTTTCCCGATAGACTTCAATTTGAATACCTATAAATATATTCTCAAAGACAATCAGTTTTTTAAATATTACTTTAATACGATTGTATACACAGTGATAAGTACATTTATTTCTGTATCATTTACAGCACTGCTTGCCTATCCTCTTTCAAAACCAAGACTGAGACTGAATAAGGTTATTACACCAATGGTTGTTTTCACCATGTATTTCGCAGGCGGTATGATCCCAAATTATATTGTGATCACACAGTGGCTTGGACTTAGAGACAGTATGTGGTCAATTATTCTGCCGGGTGCGATCAGCACATTTAATCTTCTGGTAATGAAATCATTCTTTGCAGGACTTCCGGAAGAGCTGGAGGAAGCGGCATCCATTGATGGTATGGATACTTACAGAATTTTTGTTAAAATCATTCTTCCGTTATCAAAACCGATTATTGCAACAATGTGCCTGTTTTATATGGTTAGTATGTGGAACGAATGGTTTTCACCAATGATGTATTTAGACTCAAAAGATAAATGGCCGATTGCATTGTATGTGCGGCAGCTCGTGGAAGGTGCTAATAATACAGAAATTGGCAGTTCAGCAGATGCAAGCAGTGTGCAGGCTACCTTGAAATCAGCGACTATGGTGCTGACATCTCTTCCAATCATATGTATCTATCCTTTTGTACAGAAATATTTTGTGCAGGGAATGACAATTGGAGCTGTAAAAGGTTAATAATATTGAAAAGATAAAAATATAAACCATTAAGGAGGCTACTATGAAAAAAAGAATACTTGCGATTACACTTTCTGTATTGATGGCAGGTACAGCACTGGCAGGATGCGGCAGTTCTTCAAAAAATGATGAAGAAGGTCCGACACTTTCAGCAGAAGATGCGGATAAGGATCTGGACTATACATATGGAGAGGGAGTGACTTTCCATTCAGATGAACCGGTTACTTATTCTATGTTGTATTCAGAGCATGAAAATTATCCATATAAAGAGGACTGGCTGCTCTGGAAAGCAATTGAGGAAAAAACAAATGTAACTTTTGATCTTACGACAGTTTCAAGAACTGATTACAATGATAAAGTTTCTGCATCTGTAAACAGCGGAAGTGCTCCATATATTATTCCTAAAGTTTATAACACGTCATCATATGAGGATGGTGGGCAGATTGTGTCAGTCAGTGACTGGGTACAGTATATGCCTAACTACCAGAAATGTGTGAAAGACTGGGGAATGGATGCAGATTTGAATACGATCATTTCTTCTGATGGAAAATATTATCGTTTACCTGGCATGTGGGAATCCACGGCGGGCGGTTATTCTCTGGCAATTCGTAAAGATGTATTCGAAGCAGCGGGTGTGGATCTGAGTAATGAAGCTACTTGGACATGGGATGATTTTTATGAGGCACTGAAAAAGGTAAAAGCTTATACAGGCGCAGATTATGTATGGTCTGATGGATTTGGTTTCGGAAGCACAATGAATATTGCAGCAACTGCGTATGGAGTTAACGGTGGCTATTCTAATGATGGTGGTGACTGGGGCTTACAGGATGGAACACAGTTTGATTTTGATAAAGATCAGTTCTATTTTGCAGATACAACAGAGGAATATAAAGAATATCTGACAATGTTCCATAAAATGTATGCGGACGGATTACTTGACCCGGAAAGTTTTACACAGGATACTACACAGGCACAGGCGAAATTCTACCGGGGAGAATCTTATGTACTGAATATGAATTACCAGATTTTTTCTGATACATTGAATGGAAAAATGCAGGATAAAAATGCAGAACTGTATTTCCTGACTACTCCTGGTGGTGCTGCCGGACAGGTAAAAGTATCCAGTCGAGGCGGTCGTCTTGAAAGTGGTATTATGATTTCTAAAAATGCGCTGGATGAGCTGGGAGAAAAAGATTTTATCAAAATGCTGAGATTTATTGACTGGTTATGGTATTCCGATGAAGGACAGACTTTATGCCAGTGGGGAGTAGAAGGCGAAACCTATACAGTAGATAACGATGGAAATATTGTACTGAATTCTGACATTTACTACAATGGTCTGAATCCGGGTGCCGAGAAGCAGTTAAATACAGATTATGGATTTGCAAACGGTGTGTTTGCTTATGGCGGATCTGATAAACTTCGTTATTCTAAGTTTTCAGATGGTGAAAAAGAGTGGAATGAAAGAATTAATAAGAATAAGACAGAGGTACAGTTGAAACCACCAATTCTTGCAAATGAAATACAAAAAGAAGACATGAACCTGATCAAGACACCGCTTATGGATTATGTAAATACTGCGGCACTGGAATTTATTACAGGAAAGCGTGATCTGGATACGGACTGGGAGGCTTATTTAAAAGATTGTGAGAACAAAGGAAGCCAGAAGTATGTAGATGAGGCAAATGAGATTTACAATGATACAAAGTATCTGCTTGAAAAATAATAGTCTGAGAAGTTATTTTTGAAAAGTAGCAAAAAATCTGGCAGCACTGGCTGCCGGGTTTTTTGGTACATAAAAACAATACAAATATGGAACTCTGGAATGACATAAAGAAAACAGGCAGGAGGAAATATGACGACAGTAGAATTTTCAAAAGAACGAAACCTTATTTTTATCATTCCTAAAGAATGTGACAGCGGAATACAAAAGATTGCCGGTAAAGTGGCACAGGATATTTATGGGACAACTGGAAACACACCACAAATATACATCGAGGATACAGATAACAGGAAAATTGAGCAGGCAGTGATTATAGTAACGGAAGGGCAGAAGTTGTCGGAGGAACTTGTCCTGCGTTTTCCGGAACTGAAACAATTAAGAGGAAAAAGGGAAAGCTATGGATTTCTGGTCAGAAAAGATCCAATGGATGGTGTTTCAACAGGGCTTATTGTTTATGGAAGCGATAAACTGGGAACTATTTATGGAATGTTTCATATTTCTGAACTTCTTGGGGTCACACCGCTTTTATTCTGGGGCGATTGTCCATATATAAAAAAGGACAAAATGATTCTGACAGAAAATGATTCTTTTATATCGAAAGAACCGTCTATAGGATATAGAGGATTTTTTATTAATGATGAATGGCCTTGTTTCGGAAACTGGACGTACTCTCATTTTAATGGATTTACAGCAGAGATGTATGATCATATTTTTGAATATCTTCTTCGACTGAAAGGAAATTATCTCTGGCCTGCTATGTGGAGTTCCTGTTTTATGCTGGATGGACCAGATATGAAGTCAATGGAACTGGCAGATGAATATGGTATTTATATTGGAATGTCCCACCATGAACCCTGTATGCGCGCAGGAGGAGAATACAGGAAAGTGAGGGGGGATAGG
>CAVJLN010000125.1:0-5068 GCA_963650485.1 Bacteroidaceae bacterium | reverse complement strand
ATTTGCGGGATATCATACCGTAGAATTTGAAAATGAAGTATTCGTGGAAGAAGGCGATTGGTTTTCTGTTGTGATTTCATTTAATAAGACGGTTGCTATCTTTGCAGACCAAACCTTCAGCATGTCGAATGGAGATGAATATGTTTATGAAAGTGTAAATGCTGCACAACCAGGAGAAAGCTTTTCGAAACAGCAATATAATCCATACTATATTGATTTGTATGAAAGCAGTGAAGGAAGCTATACACCTCGAATGAATGTCATTACGGAAAGTGTGGATATGGATCCTTTTGTAAATTTATATCAGTGTATATCTGATGAAGGCAACGCTTTGTTGGGAGAATACACATCGGTAGATGCTGCAATACAGGAATTACAAGCCATTGGTAATGAGAATGAAGAGTATATTATTGAAATATTGGGAGATGCGCAGCTTAAGGGCGGACTGGAGCTTCCAGACAATGTCGGAAAGATTATGATATCAGGTCCTTTGAACTCGGAGGATCAGATACAGCTTATAATAAAATCCGTTGATGAAGAAATGAAAGGATATTCTGACCTGGAAATCAGAAATATTTCAATACAGGGAAGTCTTTATCAGGTACTCGAAGATACAGAAATCGTTGTATATGGAAATGTGAAAGTATCAGGAAATGTTACATCAGAAGATTTTAGAGTAGAGAAAGGCAGTCAGTGTGACATTTTAGGACAGCTTAAGGTAAATGGACGAACCGAATTAAACGGGGGATCGGCGGAAGGAGAAAATGTCCGATTAGAAGCACACAGTATTTATCTGAATAATACAGATATGTTCTATGCGGAAATCAAGGGATATGAGGATTTTCAGATTAATGGAACGCTTGTAAGCGGAACTTCAAATAATAAGCTGAGTACCTATCAGCAGATGGATTCGGCTGGTAATGTAATTGGTGTATATCTGTGTGTGAATAAGGCGGTAGTGCTGGATGATGATAAAAGCCCAATAGAAATCAGTGTATTAAATGAACAGGGGTATCCGTGGTTAAAGGATTCACCGACAGCAGGAGGAATATTAGTAAATGCCGGTCAGACAGATGCAGTGAGCTTTTGCCCTTCCGAACAGAACTGTGCAGAGAGTCAGCCAAAACTGATAAAGAAAGGCACCGGAATTTATGTGTATTATTCAAAAGAAGCACCGGTTGAAGTTTTCCTGTCGGACAATGGGAAAGAACAGTCGCTTGCAAGCTTTACGGATCTGGAACAGGCTGTAAAATATGTGGATGGAAGAAAAGATAAATCGGTATCATATATTATCAGTTTATATGATGATATTGGCAATGAAAAGGGTATGAAATTAAATCTGCCAACCTATGCAAGTCAGGTTACTCTACGATCCGGAAAGGAAGATGAGTCTGTAAAGGTACGGTTAAATAATTCCATAACGCTTAAAACAGATACTGTTTTTGAAGGAATAGTGTTTGAGATGGTCACCTCTTCCAAAACCATGAATATTTCAGGAACAAAGCAATCATTATTATGGAGCAATTCTGAAATAGCAGAAGCTTCCCGGATCAATAATGTGAATCTTGCCGGTCTTTCGGTGCAGGAAGGAAGTACCTTTGATATTTGGGGAAAATCCAATATCGGTACACTACAGTTAGGAACGGCATCAGCTCTTAAAGTTATGGGACAGAATACGATGATTACCAACATCGGAGATTATATGCCTTATGAGGGTAATGGTGGTGAATCCATATTGTATGTTGGCAGGAATGCAGGAGTGACTATTAAGGGGAAAGTATCTTCAGAGGAGGAAGGAAGGCTGCTTATCGAAAAAGAAGGAGCCCGGGAGATTGAGCAGCTGTCAGATATTAAGAAGGAAAACCAATATCTTATTGCTGAGAACGCGGCAGCGTCTACATTTGCTTTTGTAGATAGTGCTGCTGTGGGTGTGAAGCATGCGAAGGGAATTTATGAAGGTACGCAGGAGAATATTGCCAATGGACTTATTCAGGTGAAGCTGGAAGAAAAAAGCAATTCTCAAAATTACAGCTATTATATTGACTGGTATCAGGCAGTTCGGGAAATAAATTATTCAGGCAATTCAGAGGCAGACTATGAAATGTCTGTTCTTTCAGACATTGTTTATACAAAACGACTGGATGAGAAAGGGAAAGAGATAAAAACAGCAGGTGTTTTCAGTCTGCCGGCTGTGAATAAATGCAATTCCTTCACCGTTAACGGAGATAATCATAAGATTTCATTTGCCAAAGTAGATGTTGTAAATAATAGAACGATCCTTGAAGAGCTTTATCTGCTTCCACAGAATGATAAGATAGATCTCACTTTGAAAGCGAATAAAAAAGGAGAAGGAACCCTTCTGCTGAAACATGTTCAGCAGGAAGAGAGTGTGTCAACGCTGTTCAGAAACATAACAGGCAGTGATAAGAAGACCATGTTGTGCCTGACAGACGATACAGAAATCACGGCAGCGGGTAGTGTAAAGGGGATAGGAACACTCTGCATCGGAGCAGATGACGAGGAACAGGAAGCCGGAGATGGCAGATTGTTCGTATCCGGAACATTAAACGTAGGATTATTGAATATCAGTTCAGCTGTACCGGGTAGTTTGGATAATACTGTTGTAATGGTTACAGGTCAGATGACTGTCGAAAAATTAAATGGACAGAACGGAGTCCTTGTGATCAGACAGACTTCTTTGAAAAATGTGGCTCCATTGGGGAAGGTGACCGGAGCTTCGGACAGAAGTACAGATGCACCATTGACAGTTTTGGTATTAAAACCGGATATTACATCTGTGAATTTGTTTCGTCAGTGGATAACAGAGAAGGATAATCCATTTATAGACCAGACAGAGGGAGTACCTTTGATTCAGGCTCCCAGTCTTTCGGCCGATATCATTACTACGGCACAGGTGGAGGAAACGGAAGCTGGATATGCTATTAAGCAGTTAAATGATGTCGTTTGTTATAAAGATGCGGCCGGTTATATTTATGCAGGAAAAGAAGAAAATTTTGCAATATGTATTAAGGCGAGAAAGGAAGATGGAACATATTTTAAGAGTTATGCAGAAAACTGGTATGAGGCAGTTCGAACTCTGGATCAAATGGGAAACAGTTATCCGGTGTATGAACTAGAGCTATTGGAAAGCAGAGTATATTATACCGGCTGGGATAACAAAAAGACAGAGGAAAAGCTGGACACGCTGCGTATTCCATCCAAAGTGAAGGGGACACTGATTATCAGCAATGCTGAAAATGTAACTGCTGAATTACATTATAAGGATAATATGAAAATACCGGATCAGCTAACTCTGGAATGGAACAATCTGTCATTTATGCAGGTAAACAATAAGGGAGAGCAGACAACGCGTGGAATCCGGATTGGAAATGCAGGAACCCTTGCGTTGAAAGATTTTGGTACAAAGCAGATAGAACTGGGAACAGTTACAGCTCCAAGGGGCAGCCTTGTGCTTGAAAATTCATCTATAGATCTGGCCGGGAAAGCGGATATTCAGAACCTGTTTGTGAATGAGGGGGAAAATACCGTTCAGGCTAAGGGAGAACTAAATCTTCAAAATGTAAGAGGACTGGATGAGACCGGGAAGGTTATATTGGAAACTACGAGCCGGTATAAGGGTAAGGATGCACGGAAGCAGATGATCCAACTGTCCCAGATAGCTGTAACGGGAGAAATAGCAGATAATGCAGAAGTGAAGCTTCGTATGGTGAAAGATACCGGAGAGAATTATGAAGCAGAAGAAATTATGCTTTTAACCGGCGAAAAACCATCTTTGCTGAAAAGACTCATGAAGGTTACAGGAAATGTCGCTGACGGACGGATAGAATTAATTGTCGGAGACGGCAGTAATATAGAGGAGAATACAGGGCATCTGATTACTCAGGGGGATGGAATTTATCTGACAGAAGAAAGCCCTGTCATTAAGGTGACATCTTCAGGAGGAATGACAGATGATTATATTGGATATTTCAGCAGCTGGCAGTCTGCATTGGAGGCAGTCTCTACTTCCGTAAAGAGAGATCTTGCGGTGGGAAAGGATAATCAAAAGGAGTATCAGATTATATTTTTAAAAGAAATTGAGCAGGTCGTTGGAGGTAAGGTCCCTTCAAACGTCAAGAAATTATCGGTAACCAGTTGGAACGATAGTACAAGGATGAAATTATTAGTGAAAGGCGATCTCAGCTTTGATGGGAAGAATGGGATACTAGCTTTTGAAAATATGGATATTGAAGTTTCGGGTAAAGTAAATGGTTACCAATTGAACCTGACACAATCCAGTCTCAGTGCAACCGGAGATATTTTGATGAAAAGAACAGAATTAAACGAGGGTCTGCTTGAGGCATCCAATATTACAATTGGAGAGGAAGTATGGATGGATGGGGGCGTACTCAAAGCCGCTGTTAATGATGCAACCAATAGTGGCAGACTGAAGGTTAATAAGCTGATTGCAGCGGGGGATCAAAACAGGGAGAATGACCTGATTGCAAAAGTAAATGCAAAGGGTATTTCGCAGATTACGGTGGACGGTGCTGTGTACACTGAAGACAGCTCAGCGAATGGCTTTCATATTGAATTGAGGCAGAACAGGCAATGCACCAATCCGGTATTGTGGAAGGAGGGCATGTTGCTGCTTGCTGCAAAGAAGGCTGACAGTAGTATGTTCCGGACAAAGGAGCAGGAACATTCCGGAAAGTCAGTAATACTGTATAAGAAAAATGGTGGGATTTATTATACAGAGTCTAGGGAAATGAGCGTTGTTCTGATGGACGAAACGCAGGAAGAAAATACTCTTTTCCGGGGAAGTACTGTTCTTTTAGGAATAGAAGACGCTATGACGGAAATTAATAATCGAAAAGAGAAAAAAGCAGTCTATCGTATTATATTATTAAAGGATCAGGAGGTTCGAAACGTTAAACAGGAGTATAAAAGTCTTGTAATGCCCTCCATGGCTCAAAGAATCATAATAGAAGGAGAAACGAGCTTAAACACAGAGTAACAGTTCAGCCTTCCGGCTGAACAAACAGTCTTAGCACCGGCTAAAATATAG
>CAVJLN010000124.1:0-5079 GCA_963650485.1 Bacteroidaceae bacterium | reverse complement strand
GCCTCGGTAATGGCAAGCTGTCCGGCCAGCTTCTTATTAAGGCTGCGCTCCTCATAAAGAGCCTTTGCCACCTGTGCTGCCACATCGGCATTATTCGCTGCCTGCTCCAGCAGACTGTCCGTCATGTACGCGCCGTGCTTGCGGATGGAGGGAAGAACCTCATCAAACACCCACATTTCAAAGAGTTCAGCAGATGGCAGCTTGCTGTGTGTAATAAGCCGATACACATCGCCCTCTGAAATAAAGTTGATTGCCTGTATTTTTCCGCTGATAGGGGTATCGCGTTTCACGATAGCCCTGCAATGACGCCGGAGTGCATCCGGAGCGTTGGCATATCCCAATGCTTTTGCAACATCTGCGCCGCAGAAAAGGTATTTGCCCTCTTCCTGAATGACACGCACCTGTCCGAACTCCTCGTTCTGAAATACCTGCATCTTATTTTCCATGCATCTTTCATTCCTTTCCTTATCCGACCTGCTCCTGAGGTTTGGTCGTAATGATCTGGTAAAGCTCTGTATCCTTCGGAAAGCGATCCACGAAAGGCAGGATCGTGCTTCCATAAAAAAGCAGCCCTTCGCCTTCACCGCTGTGGGTGACATACGAGAGCTGATGGGGAGAGATATTGAGCTGTTTTGCGAGTATCTGCCGGTCTCCTGACGCCTGATTCAGCATGAAAACATAGTCTGAATTTTCAAATATGTTCTCCACCTCCCTGGACGACAGGAGATCTTTTACGTTCTGCGTGATGCCTGTCGGAATACCGCCCCACTTACGAAAACGCTTCCAGATTTCCACCGTATACGCCGCTGTCTGCTCTTCACGAAGCAAAAGGTGCATCTCGTCGATGTAGTATCTGGTGGACTTATGCGCCTCGCGGTTGATGGTAACGCGGTTCCACACGGCATCCTGCACGATCAGCATTCCGATCTTTTTGAGCTGTTTTCCAAGCTCCTTGATATCAAAGCTGACAATGCGGTTTTCGATATTGATGCTGGTACGGTGATTGAAAACATTCAGCGAACCTGTGACATAGATTTCCAGTGCCGTTGCGATGTACTGCGCCTCCTTCTCCTCCTGCGTAAGCAAGGCATTATACAAATCCTCCAGCACCGGCATGTTTTCCGGAATAGGATTCTCCAGATACTTTCGGTAAACCATGCGGACACAACGGTCGATGATGGTTTTCTCCACCGGCTGCAAGCCCTCTTTACCACCGACGATCAGCTCACACAGGGACAGGATGAAGTCCGACTTCAGCGACAGCGGATTTTCGTCGTCACTGTAATTAAGGTTCAAATCCATGGGATTGATGTAGTCGTTCGATGTGGGAGAGATTTTAATGACCTGTCCGCCAAGCCGCTCAACCAGTGTGCCGTATTCCGACTCGGGATCACAGACGATGATATCGTCATCTGTTACGAAGAAAACATTGGCAATCTCACGCTTTGCGGCAAAGCTTTTGCCGGAACCCGGCGTACCCAAAATCAATCCATTCGGGTTCTTTAAGAGCTTGCGGTCTACCATGATGAGGTTATTGCTCAGAGCATTGATGCCGCAGTATAATGCACCGCTTCCGTTCTGGAACAGCTCCTGCGTGGTGAACGGTACAAAGATGGCAACACTGGATGTGGTCATGCCACGCTGAATCTCCACCTGGTTAAGCCCCAGAGGCAGGCTGCTCATGAGACCCTCTTCCTGACGGAAGTCCAGACAGGTCAGCTGGCAGTTATACTTCTGCGCAATGGAGCTTGCCTGAAATACATTGTTATCCAGCTGCTGCTTGGTATCCGCCACATTCAGAACAAGGAATGTCAGCAGGAACATACGCTCATTTCTGGACTGCAAGTCCTGCAAGAGCTTTTTGGCCTCATCGCCGTAGGTGGCAAGGTCGGAGGGAATTATCTCCATGTCATACCCGGAACGAACGGCTTTTTTCTGCTCCTCAATGGTCATCTTCTGCAAATCGGTAATCTTGCGCTTGATGGTCTTGATGGCCTTCACCTGATCCACCGACTGCACATGCATGGTGACAATCAGACTGCTCTGCATATCTAAGAAATCTGCCAGCATACGGTCATTCAGCTCCGGAGCCAAGATTTGCAGGAAGCTGATCTTTCCGATTTTTCTTCCCATGGTGAAGTTCTTGCCGGTTTTGAAGGAAAAAGAGCTTGGCGCGATAAAGTCCTTCACAGAAAGCCCCGTGACAGGAAGCCAGCTCCATTCAAACTTAAAAGGCTGCTGCTCATCCATATGAAAGATGCCATGCATCAGCTCCAATCGCTTCTTTCCGTCCAGCGGCTCTGCCTGCACACCAAGGCGCTTAAAGTTATTGAGCACATCCGTCTCGATACGCTCCAGCCTCGGCTTTGCGCTGCGAATGGTCTCCGCCTCTACGCCAAAGGTCAGATACTTGGTTTTAATGAGACCATTGTTGCCCTTGGCAAGCTGATCCCTGAGCATCTGGGAATACTCCACGCGAATGCTGTCGTGCGCATCGCCCTTTAAGGGAATCGCAATGCGCTCGGAGTAGGTCTCCTTATTGGCGGCGGCATTGATAAAGGACAGCTCGAAATGCACGGAGCTGTCAAAGTAATTGAGAAAATCGCACCAGCCATCAAAGATGGCTGTCTTATCCTCATTCTGGTTCAGCTGGTAGTTGATATCCTGAAACTGAACCGTTTTCGTGTAATAGTTGTCCGTCACACGGCAGATGCCGTCCGGAAACATTCTCTGAAAGGGAATAGAATCCTGTGCGGACTGATGTCTTTTGTCTTGTCGTCTGGCTCTTTCGATTGCAGCTTCAATCTGCTTTCTTTCGGCTCTTGTGAGCTTTTTCGCCTCGGACAATTCGCTGTACCTCCTTGTCTAATTTCTCCTGCCTATCCAGCAGGTCATAAAAGTTATTGGTTTCATACGGTCGTTCCTTGGGCCTTAAGAAGCACACCTGCACGATATTGCGGATGATCTTCTCCAGCGGCTGACCGTTTTTCTCATACATGGCGAACATGAAGAACGGCACCATAACAAGCACCATCAGAAGCGTTGCCGTGCTGCCGCCGAAATGCCCCTTCGTAAGAAAGAACAGCGGAAGCCCCACGAGAAGCCCTGTGCCAAAGCAGATGATCTGCCGTTTGGTCAGGTTGAAGGCCACCTTTGTTTTGACCGCATTCATGTCCTTGGGTACGGGTACATATGCCATATGTCTTCCACCTCCTTAATGCGCCCCGAATACACTTTTCGCGAGTGAGCTTGTCTTAAACAGCGTGAAGCAAAGCAGCACCGTATATCCCATGACCGTCCAGATGGCAAGGGAAATGTCATCTTCAATGACCATGTTCTGCACAAGCACCGCATAGATCGCCACGCAGACAATGATTAGAAAGCCCTGGAATGCCAATGCAAACAGGCTTCTGAGATAGTTCTGCCCCATCTGTCCCCATTCGTGATTCATCATGGTGGACATCGGAATTGGAGCAAGGGATGTGACCAGGTAAATTTCAATCATTCGACTGAAGCAGATCAGCGTAATGATGATGGATAAAATGTGCATCGTCACTCCGACGAGCATGGACTGGAACCAGATGCCGATGAGGGCTGATAACTCCATTTCCATCAGTTTGTCCTCAAGCCCGGAAAGGGTGGATGACATATCAATGCTGGTATTGCCGACAACCACGCCGGATGCATTGTTTACGACCTGCTGTGCCACATCGAATACCGCCATCACGATGTTCCAGGTATTGGCTACAATGAGAATGGCGCAGGCGGTTTTGAAGATCCACATCAGAAACGACCATGTGTCGATATCATGCATGTTGTTCTTATCCATGATGATATGGATAAATTCCATAGTCATAACCAATGCCAGGATAACGCCCGCAATAGGGAGCACCACGTTGTTGGACAGGTTCTGGATCATGTTAAAAATGCCGCTGTTCCAGCCCTGCGGGGTCTGCCCGACCTGCGTGGCAATGTCTCCGACCTTGGAATTGACGGAATCCACCATGCCGGTGAGATTGGATGCGATTGCTCCTGCTAAAAGCTCTTTGAGCCATTCGGTTAGTTTTTCCCATAGCAAATCCAATCGGCCTCGCCTCCTTTCCGGCTCCCTCCGGGATTACTCAGAGGGAGCCTTGGATTTCTTACTTAAGATTTCTTTGGATAGAGACGATTAGCCGAACAGTCCGGTGAGAAGAGGCACGAGCGTAGTGCCGATGAGAGCGACACCGCCGCCCGCCATCAGCTGCTTCATGCCCTGGGACTTCGCACCGGGGTTGTCGTTGCCATACCCTTCCATGAGGTTTACGACACCCCAGATACCAAGACCTGCGCCAAGCGCGATAACGAGAGTCTGAAGAACGCCTACTGCACTGTTGAAGAATGCCATAATAAAATGTTGCCGAAATCATATGGGAGTCAGGTTAAGTGTTGTTTTCTCCGAATTGCAAAGACCGGAACGGACTGCTTCAGTACCCGCATGGCGGTCTGAACCTCCCGATTCCGGCGTCTCCTTTCGATTTTCATTGAATTTTGATAGTTGTGTCTGCTCCGACCTTGCAATGTGAGTCGGTATCTTTTGTCATGCATCTGATGTCCTCCTTGAAATTTATTCCGCCTCCGGCTCTTCGCCCTCAGCGTCCATAACGGATGCATCTATTTCATAGCTGTCATAGACCTCATCCGGTTTTGGCTTTAACCTGCGGGAGAGAAAGCGCTCGATATCGAACTCATTTCTCTTATCCGCATCCGACAGGTATCTGTAGTTGGGATGCCGGGTAATGTCGTACTTATCCGACAAAAACGGTCTTACGCCGCGCAGCTGTAAGATGCACTTGCCGCCGTCCAGCACTGCAAGCTCATCGATAGTTGCGAGATCTTTCCCAAGCTTTTGATAATTTAAGCTATGGCTAACCTCACGCCCTCGACTCTCGCCGGTATTGAAAGTATCAATGGTTTCCTTGCCAAGCGTCTGATTCAGCTCCTTTAAGGTAGTTGGCTCCTTGCCACCAAGGAAAAGCGAGGCATCGCAGTTGCCGATGATGGTATCGGCGCTGTCCTTATACAGGGCTTTCAGCTGGC
>CAVJLN010000123.1:0-5152 GCA_963650485.1 Bacteroidaceae bacterium | reverse complement strand
GTATATACCAGTTGAATTTCATGTTTTCCCTCTGGAATACTAATTGCCATAAACCCAACATCGGCTTTCTGAATCTGTGTTTGTTCTCCATCAATGTAAGCTTTCCAGCCACTGCTATGCGGAATAGACAAAAACAGCCATTCTCTTTGGCCGGTCTCAATACTGCCCGAAATCTCATTGGTTCCAATCTGAATATTTTCTAATACATGTTCTCCCCGCTTCTTAATGGAAATGGTATCCACTTCATGCCGGTAAACCTGAATATCATTGAGACAATATGTATTTTGATTCTGAAAACGGATATCAAAATAGGTCTGTTCGTTTTCCTCCTGCAATTCCGTTACATACACCCAGAAATCATCATACCCCATATAATAGTCATCATTCAGGTCTCGGATCTGTAAATTTTTATTACCGACATAACATTCATGAGTCCCTGCATCTTCTGTGGTAAATCCTTCCAGCTTCACGTAAACACTTTGCACATCCTGAACATCATTCACCCAAATGCGAATACGGCTTCCCTCTGTTGTCGTGAAAGAATCACCATTCTGCGTAATATCCATATACTCCGCGGAACAATTCAGCTTTTGATTCTCTCCTGAGATCTCCGGAATCCACTCTAATCCTTCATCCGATTCCTCCTCAAGAACAACCGCCTTCAGAATGGTGCTCTGCATTTCCGGAACACTTAACGCATCAAAGGATTCTCTACTGATCCAATCCATATAAGTAAATCCCAGTGGCAGGAAATTTTCATTCTCTTTTACCTGTGCTATAGGCTGATCCTGCTCCATATGAAAATCCGTATACTGCGAAACCGACAACAGAGAAAGAAGTTCCGGTCTGCCATCCAGTCCTTTCAGAATCCAGGTTGCAGAACGTACCCCTGGCGCAATATTCAATGTCCGGTAAAATTCCGATACATTTCCATTCAATGTACTAAAATATTCTGTTGTTCCATTATAATCCATCACCATCGAATTGGCTAAGGAAGAGGAATAGATATCGTAACGTTCGAAACGGTCTTTCCTCTCAATTTCACTGACTGCATCCTCCATCTGTGCAATGACACTATCCATCGGACGGAAATTCCACGCATATCCGCATCCTCCGATTTTGCTGTGTCCCAGTGCAAATATTCCGTTCAGGACAACCAAAGCCGCCGCTGCCATCCACAAAAAGGTCTTCCGTTTTTTACAATTCCAGATAACGGGAAGAATTCCTGCACAAACCAGAAGGCATCCTCCACGTAATAAAATTCCGGATGAGATTCCGTTCCGATAAATATTATAAAGGATTAGTGCTACGCAGAGCAAACAGAATAAGAAAATCTGCCCCCTGCCAAGTTTTTCCACTCTCTCCATTCCAATCATTGCCGTAATGATAAGAAACAGTAAAATTCCAAAATACCACCTGTCTGTACAATAGGAAAATCCATTCATCATACTTCCCACAAAGGGCATTCCAAAGCCAATCAGGAAAATGCCAATTACCCATTTGAAGGACCGGCACAGCTTCTTCGTAGTAAATACTGTGAGAAGTCCCAGAAGCACGAGAAGAGGAATGGTTACGATGCTTTCCCATATTTCCGGCACAACAAGGCTCTTTACAAAGGTCAGATAATATTCTTTATCATAAAAAAAGACCTCCCATACATTAGAAAATGAAAAGCCGGTCCCTGTTCGGCTGCTCGTCAGATATCCAATCACTGCCGGTAACAGAATCACTGCTCCAAGTCCTACTCCCGGTACTGCCTGAACAAGAACGGCAAGCCCGTCCTTCCACAGTTTTGTCAGCCGTTCTTTGAAGCTTCCAGATTCATCCGTTAATTGAACAATCAAAAAATAACCCACTGCCATAATGACTTCCATATACAGGAAATAAAATCCACTAAGCGCCTGGATCCACAGTCCGATGATAAGCGGCCAGGATATTCTTCTTTTATTTTCCCGGATATCATCAATTCCACAAATAATAAGCGGGAATGTAATCATCGGATTTAAGAACACCCAGAAATCCAGCCCCTTCTGAATGCCGTAAATGCTGAACGCATAGATCATTGCTCCGGACAATCTGGCATAATCTTTATGAAGATACCGTTTGGAAAAAATGAGAAATGCGATTCCGCAGCAAAAAAATTTCAGTATCATAACCATGGCATAAGCATCCTCCATATGGGAGGTATGAAATAATGCCCCTACTGTCTGAAAGACATCTCCAAATCCATGCCAGTTGAGCGCTGCAATCACATCATCTCCAAGTCCGATCCGAAAATCAAACTGCCGCACAGTTCCTTTTAGTAAATTCCGGATATATCGCCCAATGTAAATAAATAGTGGAAATTCCTGATTAAAGCTGTCATCGGTTCCAATAAGGCTTCTTCGGATAGTATAAAATGGCATATAAAGGCCCCCTGCACATATGCCCCAACATACCATATACTTGAAATATAAGCTTTTACATAGCTTGTTCAACATCAATTTTCCTCATCTTTTTATTCTTTGCTGAAGCCTATTCCAAAACATAATAGCCATTTCATCCCTCAGCAGCAACAGAACCACCGCATACACCATTGTACACAATACCAGTTTAAATAGAAGTCCCGGCCAGAATGCAATAGACAGACGATTGATTCCTGCTATCACAGGTACAAACAACGTGCTGGCAATAATTGCTTTCACCCCATGATGGATCAGCCCCTTGAAGGAAAGATAAGGAAAAGCCTTGACTGCCAGTATGGTACACACAATAATTTCCGTAATCAACGTTGCTATTGCTGCTCCCGTACATTTCATTTTTGTGATAAAAATATAATTAAGTAGCATATTCACAAATGTCCCCGTTAATGTAGCAGCAAACATGTATTTCTCTTTCTTAACAATTAACAGCGCCCCCGCTCCAAACAGATTACCTAAAGTTGCAAAGATCAAGGATGCAAGTAAAACTGCAAGGCTTCCTGTGGCTGCAAGATATTCCTTTCCTCCCAAAATTACTATGATCTCATTCCGCAGCAGACCTCCCCCTACGGCCATCGGAATCGTCAGACCCGTAATCAGTTGAAATACTTCCTTGAACGTCTTATCATATTCCATTTTATTCTGATAATACAAACTGCTAAGTCGAACCGCATATACCGTAACTACAGAATTAATCAAGGATTTAACAATATTGTATAACTTTGCAGCTGCTGTATAATAACCAACCTGCTCATCCCCCCAGATCCATCCGAGCATCGTGGTGTCCAGATTCACATAAATTGCTGTTGCAAGTGTCGTAGAAAAAATAAGCAAAATCGGTCGTAAATGTTCCAATATCTTTTTTGACCATATAATCTTAAGTGTAAGTTTTTTTCTGACATAAATATGATTTGCAAGGCCAATTCCAACCGTAGAAATCATCTGAATAATGACATAGCGATAAACATCTTCCTGATTCCTTACAAAACAAAACAGCAACACCAGAGAAAGGAGCTGAAAGATAATACTTCGAATCGTCACATAGGCATATTCTTCATATATATTTAATACCCATTCCATTCCAATTGCATTTGAAAGAATCTGGAAGGAATAAATTGCAATCAACCACCGGTAATTATGAAGTTTCACACTGAATATCAATGTAACAAATAAACACACATAGGCAAAGACTGCAGACATAAGACTTACCGTCCACATTTCATCTGCAAACTTTTGAAACTCTTCCTTCTGATAACTTCTCTTGGCTCCTTCACGAATTGCATAGGATGCAATTCCAAGACCTCCAATCAATATAAAATAATTTGCAATGGAACTTGCATAATTCGCCTGTCCGACTCCTTCCGGGGATAATACTCTGGTAATATATGGGAACGTAATAAGCGGAAATAGCAGGGAAAATACTGTTTTAATTCCATTAAGCAGGACATTCAGACTCATGGACTTTCTTTTCATATAATGTACCTCATTCCCTATCTCACCATCATTGCAATCCACGTCTTAATCATCTCATAATAATATCTCTTCTTACCAATCAGATGATAATGATAAAGCAATTTCATTGTATCCCGGTATCCCTTCCGTGTATCAGAGACGCCTCCACTGGTAAAATTCGTAATAATATCATAGGTCTTAAAATACCGGATTTCTTTTTCCCTGCGAATTCTCAACATAAATTCATAATCCGCAGAATAGGGATATTCAAGAGAATATCCTCCAAAGATATCATACAGCTTTTTACTGATAAAACAGGAGGGATGGGTAATCATATCCTGTTCTATAAACTCATGGTTCTTAATATAAACCATTGTTTCCCTTCCATCTTTGACTGCTCTTACTGCTCCATACAGAATCGAGTACCGGTATCCTGTATAAAGGTTCTTCATGATCTCCAATGCGTCGGGTTCATAGTAATCATCACTGTTAACAATGCCGATCAGTTCCCCCGATGCTTCTCTGATTCCCTTGTTCATGGCATCATAGATTCCCTGATCCTTTTCTGAGATCCAACGCATCCGGCCTTGAAATAACGGCTCATATTTACGAACAATCTCCATAGTTCCATCTGTTGATTCCCCATCTACAATGAGGTATTCATAATCCTGACAAGTCTGATTCAGGACACTTTGTATCGTTCGCTCTATCGTTTTCTCACTGTTAAAACATACCGTAATAATTGTAAAAAGCACGTCTCTATTCCTTTACCTTATAATAATTCATTTTACACAGCAGATCTTTTACTTTGCACTTCCATTCCGTATAATCATAGGCCAGTCCGCCCGACCCGGAGATACCACGGATTCTTGGATATAACGGGAAATTGCTCACGTAAATATTATGGTCTCTTAATATTCCGGTATAAACATGCTCCAGAAAAACATCTTCCCTGTCCATGACACGTCCATATTCATTCTCAAAGTATTCTTCAAACTGTTTTACCGGCATGGCATAGATTCTGGTATCATAAATATCCCGGCGCGTTGGATTTGGAATATTAAAATATGTTCTGGATTTCTTAAGCCTTGCTGCTATTGCAGCTATATTATCAACCTGAAGCCTTCCTGTCATTTTAACAAAATATGGTTCATTCTTCAATAATTCACTATGTTGGAAGACATACTTCATAATCTCTCCCTCTCCATAGCCCTTTCCATGAATACATGCCTGTTCTGCAT
>CAVJLN010000122.1:0-5184 GCA_963650485.1 Bacteroidaceae bacterium | reverse complement strand
TCTGGTTACGGATGATGACATCATCATTTCAGATCCAGAGGCAGAGTATGCACCACTCGTATCAAGATTTGGTGGTCAGGTCATTAAGATCAGCCCGACTTCGGATCAGTATATCAATCCCATGGACATCAACATGAACTATTCGGATGATGACAATCCAATTGCTTTAAAAGCAGATTTTATCTTATCCCTCTGTGAGCTGATTGTAAGTTCAAAGGAAGGCCTTAAGCCTGTAGAGAAAACGGTTATTGACCGATGTATCCGCCAGATTTATCAGAAGTATTTTGAAAATCCTGGACCGGAGAACATGCCTGTCCTAGAAGACCTCTACAATGCACTTTTATCTCAGGATGAGCCGGAAGCAAAGCATGTGGCTACAGCCCTTGAGATTTATGTGACCGGATCCCTTAACGTGTTCAACCACAGGACAAATGTGGAGCTTACAAATCGTCTTGTCTGCTATGACATCAAGGATCTTGGAAAGCAGCTGAAAAAAATCGGCATGCTTATCGTAGAAGATCAGGTGTGGGGCAGAGTAAGTGCAAACAGAAGCCAGGGCAAATCCACCTGGTACTATATGGACGAGGCACATCTGCTTTTGAAGGATGAGCAGACAGCAGCTTATACCGTAGAAATCTGGAAGCGTTTCAGAAAGTGGGGCGGTATTCCCACAGCCTTAACCCAGAACGTCAAAGATTTTCTGGCCTCTAAGGAAGTAGAGTCTATTTTTGAAAATACAGACTTTGTAATCATGCTCAATCAGGCAATTGGAGATCGGTCTATTTTGGCAAGGCAGCTTAATATCAGCCCTCATCAGCTTTCCTATGTTACTCATAGCGGAGCTGGTGAAGGGCTTTTATTTTACGGAAATGTCATCCTACCGTTTGTGGATCGATTCCCAACAAATACAGAACTTTACCGTATCATGACCACCCGCCTGTCTGAGGTAACTGGAACACAGAAGGAGCAGCCTTAATGGCTGTTTCTTCGGAAAGGATAAAGAATGAATGAAGAAAAATTATCGCAGCAAAATCCGTTATGGTAAAAAAGATAATTCCCTGTCTGTCAGTGAGAAAAAGGAGCTTCGTAAGCTGAAAAAGCGCAACAGAAGGCAGATTTATAAGGAACAGGCAGCCATGGCTACTGTGAGAAAAAATGCCATTCAAAATGAGGATAACAATGGTGGGACGGATAGCCTAAATGCTGGATTATCTGCAACAGAGGCTGGTATTGGAAAAGTCCGTGAGCATGGACAGGCAAGAAAATATGCTTCCAAAATCCATAACCGCAGTGACCACTTAGATGCCCTGCAGGGTGCAAAAGGGGCAAAAGAAGCCAGTGAGGCAGGAGAAGGAACTTTATCAGCTACGGTCAAGCAGACTCGTAAAAAACTGATGCAGCGTGAATTTGCTGAGGCGGCAGCCAAAAAACAGACAAAGGAAGCTGCAAACAGTGCAGGTAGCATCAGCCGGAAATTTTCAGATAAAGCCGAAGACCTGATGGGAAGGCTGGCAGAAATGGTAAAGGAGTTTTGTGAAGACCACCCTATCGGATTGATTCTTGCAGCTGTCATTTTGGTTGTTGTCCTTGTAATATCAGGATCTTTGACATCATGCTCAGCTCTTGGAGGCGGAATTAACAGTGGAACAATCATTACATCATTTACCGCAGAAGATGAGGATATTAAAAAGGTGGAAGCAGACTATGTAGCAAAGGAAAGTGCCCTACAAAAGACCATCGACAACATTGAAAAGGACCATCCTGGTTACGATGAGTATAAGTATTCGCTTTCTGAGATTTCTCATAATCCGTTTGAGTTGGCAGCTCTTTTGACAGTTTTGAATGAGAATTATACACCGGATCAGGTAGCAGACATGTTGCAAACCATCTTTGATAAGCAATATACCCTGACTATTAAGGAAAAGATAGAAAAGCGAACCAGGACGGAGACTCGTACAGGAAAAAGGTGGGTCAGCTCTGGAAAAGATGAAAATGGCAATTCTACTGGTTATTGGGAGTCTTACACCTATGATGTACAGGTGGAGTATGATTATTATATTTTAAACACTACCCTAAGTAACCACGGCATTTCAGCTGCTGTAAGTGCATTGAATCTTACTGATGAGCAGCTGGAGCGCTATCAGATTTTGCTTGGGACGCAGGGCAATAAGCCGGATATTTTTGGTGACAATGTTTATGCCAAGCCTGATGTGTCAAAAGAGTATCAGGATTATGCCGTTCCGGGAGAATACCTTACAGATCAGCAGTTTGCAAATATGTTAAACGAGGCAGAGAAATACTTAGGGTTCCCTTATGTCTGGGGTGGTGCTTCGCCATCTACCAGCTTTGACTGTTCTGGTTTTGTCAGCTATGTCATCAATAACTGTGGCAATGGTTGGAACTATGGCAGACTCACGGCCAACGGCTGGAAGAATGCAACCAAGCGTGTGAATGAGTCTGATGTAAAAGCAGGTGACCTGGTATTTTTCCAGGGGACCTATGAAACAAGTGGTGCAAGTCATGTGGGAATCGTGGTAGATCCGGTCAATAAGGTAATGATTCATTGCGGAAATCCCATCCAGTTTGCATCTTATGATACCGCTTACTGGCGGGCACATGCTTACTGCTATGGAAGAATTCAATAATGTGTAACTGTTCAGAGCCAAGCATTTTGGAGGTCGGCTCTGAATAGACAATAATTTTATATCAGAAATAATACAGCATAAGTCACCTGAAAAAGGTGGCTTTTTTGCTGGCACAAAGGAAAGGAGACACTTATGTATGCAAAGTTAGATAAGCTCCGGGAGGATCTGAAAAAGGCTGTAGCCAAAAGGGATTCTGCGGAAGCGAAGGTAAAACAGCTGGAAGCGAAACTTAAAGAGGAGGAAAACCAACAGATTGTAAATGATGTTGCTTCTTATAACTTAACACCGGAACAGCTGGCGCAGTTTTTACAGCTTACAAAGAGTGGGAAGTTGCAGGAGTTGTTAAGCGGTCAGGTTCCGATGCCTGGGGTCTTGAATAATGATCCGTCCGCAGATAATACGGATGAAAGCAACACAGCATATGGAAGCAGTGAAACAGACCATGAATTAGATGAAATGGATAAGAATGAGGAGGATTTTTCAGATGAAGAAGATGAATAAGGTGAAAAAATCAGTTGCAGCAAAGCTTATGGGAGGAATGATGATCGCAGTAAGTACCATTGCTGGAATGGTACCAATTACTGCATTTGCCCAGAGCAAGGAAGCAGAATGTATCTGTGAAGAAAAATGTACGCAGGATTGCGTTAATGAGGAATGTGAAGTATGTCTCTATGACTATACCGTTTGTGAGGGAGCGGAGCCAGAGGAAGCTGGAGAAACAGAGGAAAGTTACGGCCCTCTTACCCCAGATGGAAATATGAATCTGGTAGATGATTATGGCTCCATGAAAGCCGGTGGTAAACAGTTCATTACCCTTACCACTAAGTCCGGCAACTATTTTTATCTCATAATTGATCGTGACGACAACGGCTCAGAGACTGTGCATTTCCTAAATCTTGTAGATGAGTCGGATCTTTTAGCTCTCATGGATGATGAGGAAAAAGAAGCCTATATCGGAGCGGAATCGACTGATGAAACAGAAAAGACTACAGAGATAACGACTGCTGAGGATGAGCAAGATTCAACAGAGGCCGAAGCTGTTGATGTTGATGAGGAAATGACTGTGGATGTAGAAAAGAAGAGTCCCAATATCACTGCTATCATGGCATTTATTTTGGTAGCTGCTCTTTCAGGAATCGGAGGATTCCTTTATGTTAAGTCAGGCAAGGGTAAGAAAAAAGCCGATGCTCCAGATCCGGATGCAGATTACTTTGATGGGGATGATGACGAGGATTATCTTGTTGACATGGACATTGAAGAAGAAACCTTATCAGGCCAGGATGATTTAGATCAGGAAGATGGATTAGATGCGGAAGATTCTAATGTAGAAGAAGATTCTGATATTCAGGCGGATAGCACGGATGAGGTCGAAGAATAGGAAAATAGCAATGGGAAAGGGCAGTCTTTGGACTGCCTTTTTCGATTAAAGAAGGGAGAACGATAATATGGCAGTAAAAAGCAGATATATGGGATACATGAAAGGATTGCAGAAAATGTCTCAGAAAACAGAAATGCAGGCAACTAAGACATATACGAAAACATCCTCAAAGGAGTCTGTTTTGGACAGATTAAAAAGCCTTAAGGAAAAAGAATTTCACATGACCATCCCGGTAAAGGAAAACGAAGATGATTAAAAATCTGGGAGATATAGAACTGGAGGGATTTAAGGTGGCTGAAAATATTCAGAAAAAAGTAAACTGGCAGGAGTCTAAGGACAAACGTGCGGATGAACTGCAGCAGATTACTGATAAGCTAGAAAAAGGAGTTGTAGACATTTTTCAGAGTGAAAAATATAAGCAGTTTCTTGATACCATGGCGAAATTCCCAAGATATTCGGTAAATAATTCCATCCTCATCATGATGCAGAAACCAGATGCACAGCTTTGCCAGAGCTATACCGGATGGAAGCAGATGGGTCGTTATGTGAAGAAAGGCGAAAAGGGTATCAGCATCCTGGCCCCGGCACCTTATAAGATTGAGAAGGAGCAGATAAAGCTTGATGAAAAGGGGAAACCGGTATTTGATGCAGATGGTGAACCTGTAAAAGAAAAGGTGGAAATGACAATCCGGGCATTCAAAGTAGTAAAAACTTTTGATCTCAGTCAGACGGACGGGAAAGAGATTCCCTCCTTAGGACCATCGGAGCTTACTGGAAGCATTGAAGGATATCCCAAACTATTGCAGGCACTGCAAGAAATCAGCCCTGTTCCGGTATCTTTTGAGATGATAGAAGGAAATGCAAAGGGCTATTACCATCAGAAAGATAAAAAAATCGTAGTGCAGGATGGCATGAGTGAAGTACAGACCATAAAAACGCTCCTTCATGAAATGGCTCATCAGCAAATGCATGATAAAGATCAGGTTCCGGAGGCAAAGAATTTTACAAAAAATAGTGTAGAAACGGAGGCCGAAAGCGTAGCATATGTTGTCTGCCAGCATTATGGAATCAACACATCTGACTATTCATTTTCTTACGTGGCAGGATGGTCTAAGAACAAGGAAACTCCGGAGCTTAAAGCATCCCTAGATAAAATAAGGC
>CAVJLN010000121.1:0-5279 GCA_963650485.1 Bacteroidaceae bacterium | reverse complement strand
ATATAATACTGACCATAAATACCACTTGGTATCGTGCTGATAAACATATCATCATTTGTTTCAAAAGAAATATAACTATATCTGAAGAACAAAATAAAGGAAGCAGTAACTATAAGTAACCATAATATCGCTACAAAATCCTCAACCATTATCTTACGATCTATCATTTTCATGAACCCATTTTTCAACCTTTACCTACGTTACCAATTCGTTACGAATTATATAATGCGTTTAAATACTCCTGCGCAATCCTTTCCGGATCATAAACCTCAAAATCCAAACTTCCCATTTCTTCCTTTGACCGGATCATTTTTATCCAGTCATCAATACTATACGGATCATCTACATATAATGCCTTATTCTGTGTCACTTCAGGAATAGACGTACATTTAGTTGTAATTACTTTTGTTCCAAATAGCATGGCCTCTACCGGAGGCATTCCGAATCCTTCAAACACACTTGGAAAAAGAAAGCTGTGACAGTTTTTATATAACGAATTACGTTCCTCTGACTGAATGTATCCGGTAAGAATTACATTTCTCTTTAATCCATACTGTTCAATTTCCTTCATCAGCTCCTTTGATGCATTGCCATTGATGCCACTGATCAATAGCTTTTGCGGCAGATCCGGTTCGTGTTCCCTGATATGCTTCATCATCTTAATCAGGGTAATAATATTCTTATGTGGGATCAACTGGCTGACGGTGTAGAAGAACCTCTTCTCCTCAATTCCATAACGCTCCTTCAGGATTGCAAAATCAGCAACCTTATCCTTTTTTATTAGAATTGGATTGTAAATAACCTCTACATCCTTTCTGTGATATCTCTTCTCAATGTCGGTCTTTACCCAATTCGATATTGCAATGATCTTCTTAGCGTTCCATGCATCCATCTGCCAGCACAGCCTGGAATATAGTACTTCATGCAATGGATGATATTGTGGATAATGCCATGCCTGCAGGTCATGAATAACGCAGGTATATTCTATTCCACCATTCAGCCAGGGCTTACAGTAAACCGGCTCAAAGCATCTGGCAAATCCATTTTTACGCAACAGACGGTTCTGATGCAGATTCTGCCAGATAATTCTATGAGCAATTCCTTTGGAATTCACATCGGCGATAAGCAGATGAAATCTTTTATCGGATTCATATTTGCGAAAGGTATCTGCATTATCCTTTGATACAAGCAGTGTAAAATCAAACATTTCTGACAGGTTCATCCAGCCGTCGAGGAGATTCCGAAGATAACTTTCGGTTCCTCCAACTTGCCCCGGACGAATCCACAGCAAATCAATTGCGATTCTTTTCATCTTTGATCTGACTCTCCAATTCTCTGATTCTTTTCTCCAACATACTGATTTCCTGAATTAATGTTCTTACCTTTGATGCAAATCTGGACACAATAGCTGTCAGCATCATTAGAATAGCAATTATAAAAGCAAAACACAAGATAAACAATCCGTTCATATTGCTTTCAATGCCCAGAAGATGAACGAAATCAATTAAAGCCTTCGGGAAGAAAACCATGATCCCCATACACATTCCCGCTGCCAGCCAGATTAAGGTATAGCGAAGCTCCAGCATTCTTTTTTTTAAATAATATAAAATAATGATAAAATAGCAGATAACTGCTACGGATAAAACGATTCTAAGTGTTGCAGGTATCATTTATCTCTCCTAACCCCAAAGCTAAGTCTTCTTACCAGCATGGCCAATGTTACCTTTATCATATAATATACGGACTTCTTAAAAGTAATGGAACTCGTCCCATTCTCTCTTTCTCTCATAATCACCGGATATTCCTTAATGCGGCCTCCATAAACAGCAGCAATAATCATCGCTTCCGGCTCCGGATAATCTGCCGGATAATCATTGGCGTAGATATCAATAAATCTCCGGTCCACCACCCGGTAACCACTGGTGATATCCCGGACCTGTACCCCCGTGAGAATCCGGGCAAGAATACTTAAGAATCGAATTCCCACCCTGCGGATCTGGGATGACTGAAAGCCCTCTTTCTGTACAAAGCGGGAACCAATTACTACATCAGCTTCCCCCGTCTCAAGCAACTTCAGCATACACTCCAGATAAGCTACATCATGTTGTCCGTCCCCATCAATTTGGACAGCAGCATCATAATTGTTCTTCTTCGCATACCGATACCCGGTCTGTACCGCGCCTCCAATTCCCATATTAATGGGAAGATTCAGTACCTGATATCCTGCATTGGCACAGACTTCCTCCGTCTTATCCGTAGAACCGTCATTAATAATGACATAGTCATACTGTGGATAATTCTGTACAATATTATTAATGACTTTCTCAATATTCGCGGCTTCGTTGTATGCCGGGATGATAATCAGGCATTTCATAAAGTATATCCCTCATGTTTGACAATCTATTTGTCCTATTCCTCAGACCTCGGTAAATATGCTGTGAAATGGGAAAGGTTAAGTTCGCTGCAGGGTTCCGCATCAATTTCTTCTGTTACGTACTCCGGGATTAAAAGCAGCACTCTCTCAGACGCATAACATGCTTTATTCTGCTCATAATCCGTAACAGAAATCGTACGGCAGTCCTGCCTAGCATATCCATAATAACTTCTTAAATAACCATATCTGTTTTCTATTGTATCATAAATATAAAATATTTCATCAATTTTATTGTTTTGGGCATATTCTGCAATTTGAATACCATCCTTCTCAATCTCTGTTCCTTTCACATAAATATTCGTATAAACCGGCAGCTGGATCAACGTGAGTAACCAGAACCCTATTGTCACCACCGCCATACCCATTCGTACCTTGCCTTTAGAGATACGAATTTTCTTAAAATAAATAATCAATAAACCTAAGGCAATCACCGCGGTTATTAATGCATCTGCACGAGGTAATATCAGCTTGGAGATATTTTCTAATATCAGATACAGGTGCCCGTCCATGATTGCCTGTCTTGCACTTGTGCCACGGAATAAATAGTATACCAGAGATCCTGCAAGTCCGGCCATGCCGGTCCAGAAGATAAATCCATAACAGGCATCCTCATGCTCCTGCATTTTTTTCATAAATACAATCAGGAGCACCGGCATCCAGATTTGAAAGTAACGGAACAATATTTTATGTGGAAATACACCGACTCCCTCCTCGGTAAGCACAATCATAAACACAATTTCCACAATCATGAACAGTAACGAGCCAATCACCCATAAATAAAATGGCTTTCGTTCCTTTTTATATACTGCAGCCAGACTTCCCATAGTAAAAATGCCCGTATTAAAAATCAGGTAGCATAAATATACCAGACACCCTATCATTCCCCAAAAGACTGTAGCTGATGTAATGGGAAACAGATTCCTGATCTGGGAAGAATAATGATTTACTCCCTTTTCAAACCCATTGATTGCGAAAATCATAAAATAAAATCCTGCAAACAAAGCGATATAAAGGGCATCATAGATAAGAGCGGTTCCGATTATTCTTTTTCTCTTTTCTCCCTTCGCTTTCATCCACATCACCAAAAGAGAAAAGTTTAACGTAATTGGGATAAAAAAAGTATATGTCTTCGTGAAAAAGAGACTGACAGAAAAAACAGCCGCTAAAATACACCATCTGTATCCTCTCTGATTTTCCTTCTGCTCAAACAGGCGGTACAAAAAGAAAAGCAGCCAGCAGAATAATGGATAACACAGTACTTCCTGCATCATATAAGCGCAATCTGCCATATACGGCATCAAAAGAAACCATGCGGTTATCTTCACCGCCATGCCCTCATCCATAAGAATTGCTTTTGCCAGAAAACAAATCGGAAATACGGATGAACATATACAAAGTACGCCAACAAAGCGCAATAGAAATAAAATGCTTTCCGGTGTATAAAAATAATATGCCAATGAAAGAAGCATCGAGTAAAGCACACAGCTGTAATCCAATATCTGACCGTTTTTTTCAAACCTTCCCAAATAATGGAAAGATTTCGCCAACGTCACATATAATTCCTCGTCCACTTCTATATGTACCGTTGAAGTAAACCGGCTTACCCAGATCGTATAGATAATAACTCCTATGAGAAACAGCCATTTTACATTCTTTTGTTGTAAGAGCCTTACTTTTTTCTCCAAATTTAAAAACCCTTTCCGATATAATATCCCATAAGATAGAAGATCCATTGCACATCATACAAAATATATAATCCCTGCTGTGCCCCATCCTCTTCTATCGCATGATTATTTCTGATACACAGAAGAAGCAGCAACAGCAGCGGAATGAAATACCTGCCTTGTATTCCCCAAATGTATGCCATTCCCTTTGTTGTTTCACTCGAAAAAATGACGAAATGTGCCATAGCCACTAAAGCAAAAGTAACCAGCATCCCAAGCTTCAGTCTGCCGTCGATCTTTTCCTCTGTGCCCACACGATTGATTGACAATAGGAGAATAATTCCAAACAAAAACGAAGACCATGCAGGAACGTCCGCCGCCGGCCAGGCTATGATTCTACCTAAAACTCCACGATAATATTCTTCTGTTTTATCCACTACGGTCTGCATGACCAGCTTTATGAAGTCAACCGGCTGCTTTAAGCAATAGCTCATACCGTATCTTTGATCCATAATAAATACTGGTTCTGATTCCTGTTCCATTTCTGAGATTACAGTATCCTGTTCTTCCTTCATAACCTCTGCATTCTGCTCCGTTACAGGCGGCGTAGGTTTCAGGTACATCATCAGCAGACTACTATAACTTACCAGAAACAGAAGTAATGTTAAGCCTCCCGTTACCAGAATATAAATGATCTTCTTCTTTATATTTCCCATCTTTTCTTTCGGAATACACAAAAGCAGGAAAAGCATGGGCGTATAAACGCCACCTTTGCAGAGACTCAAAGCCATACATAAAAGCGCCAGAGAAATCCCGTTTTTTCTATTTATTCCATCATAATAAATTTTCAGCACGAGAGCCAACATTAAAAACAATACCATATAAGTAAAATTATCATAGGTAATGCCTGTAGCCTGCTGCAGAGACATCGGCAAAGCTGCCAGAAAAAGTAATATTCTTTTCCCTACAGGAATTATTTTAATTGCATAGTAACATGCCGCCAGATAAAGAACAAACGGGAAGATCTTTGCCAGTAAAACCATGGGATACGTGCCTAAGTGAAACAGCCTTGCCAATGCTATCGCTATGACACTTGGAAAATACTCCAGCATATTCGCCCCAGCTACTCCTTCCCGTTTAATGCCCTCCACCATAGTGACATCCTTGGCAAACCAACTCCA
>CAVJLN010000120.1:0-5295 GCA_963650485.1 Bacteroidaceae bacterium | reverse complement strand
TTATATTCCATAATTTCCCGAACATGCCAGACATGTTTTTTCTTTAAAAGCAATGCAGCAATCATGCCAATGTCATGACTGGAATTATTGCTGTGAATCAAATCCACATTCCACTTTTTAATCGTTCTTAATATCTGCGGCATTCTTACTATGTTTACCAAAAACGGTAAACCAATATACCCCGGATACCATACGCAGGGGCGATAACCTATGACGGCATATTCAACTCCCAATTCCTCAAATTTTGCTTCCACTCCATGTTTTTCGGGAATGAGGGCGAAGCACTTATTCCCCTGTTTTAGCATATATTCCATTGTTCCGAGCAGTGATCTGTTTGCTCCAAGAAGTCCACCATTATTCAATATATAAACAATTCTCATACCCACAATTTAGTCCAGATCCTTTCCTGCAAAAATATAATAAATCAAACTGCAATAACCATATACAGATTTTAGCAAGCCTTTTATTCCTTCAATTTTAAAATTGTATCTAAAATAAGAATAGGGTGGTATTCCTTTCGGAGAAAATAACTTTTTCAGGCGCAGCATACGTGGCACATTTTTGTCTGCACACGTTCCCTCTTTAGAATTGGTTTCACACTCACCAACATAGTCCACAGATGAAAATATTTTAAATCCATATTTATTCATGCGATTGCTATATTCAAAATCTCCAAATGCATGCTGAAATTTACCATCAATAATTCCAACATGATCAACAATATATTTATCGATAAGAAAGCAATTCCAATTAGCCCAAATACATGGTTTCAATTGCATACTTGGTAATATTATATTTCCCTTTCCATCCCGTCCACCATACGTTTGTTCTCCTGTAACAGCACTTTTGCACGCTCCAACTATTCCCACGTGTGCATTAGCCATCCTGTAAGTTTCATACATGATTTGTAATGCATTTTCAAAAAATTTAACATCATCATTAATTATCAAATAGAAATCATATCCTAATGTGCGAACCTGCTTCATCAGGATATACATACTTCTACTCCAATACATATTTCCGCTACCCTTTGTGACTTTTGCATCCGAAAAAAAGTTATCTATCATCTCTAATGTTGCATCCGTTGATCCATCATCATAGATAAAGATATCCACTGCAATATCTTTCAAACTATCTTTCTGCAAATATATGGTTTCCAAGCATCTTTTTGTGTGTTCTTCCCGATTAAAACACGAGAACATAATCGCCATTTTTTTCATATACTTACCTTTGAATCTTTCGTAACAATTTAACTCCCAGCCTTCCCAGTGAAAAATGCTGCACCAAGAGTTCTATAACCTCATATCCCTCTAAATAGGAATAGGCAGATACACCTAATTTTCTGTAAATAAATGCCGGCAATTCACACTCTACACAATTAACTGTTATTTCTTCCAACATTTTGGTTTTTGTTCCATCTTGAGTATTCTCTACTATTTCTTCAATAATAACTGATTTCCCTCTTTGTTTACGAGTGCTTTTCTCCAATGCACGATACCATACTCCTTCTCTGTAAAACCAATTACCAGCATGAATGGAATAATAATTGTTATCTGTTCCTTTCCATTTCACGACAGAACTTATTTTCCCGGGATTAAAAAAATCTACTATTTCAAATTGCACAAATACAGCTCTATTGTCAGCATTACTTTCAAGCAAAGATCCCGTCAAATATACTCTATCATTTATATATGTTGTAACAGCATTCACCAGATTTTCTGTTATTTCCAATACTGCATATTTTTTCCACGCAAATACATCTTGTCCCATTTCATAAAATACATATGAATCATTTTTACAATCTCTGGTTAATAAATAATACTTTTCTCTCATGTATAGTAAACTCAAAAACTCTTTTGAAGTTTTATCTTCTAAAAGTATCTGCTCTTTTTCAATCATATTTCTTTGATTCAAACGGAAAAGAGCAACACTCTTTTGTAAAGTATTTTTTTTAACCTGAGTGGCAAAAATATATTTTTCTCCTTGCACCTCACATATCATAGGGCTTCTGTAATCTTTAATAACACCTGCTTTAATTGTTAAAAATTCTTCATTATTTTTTCTGCATATCAGACAATGTTCTACTTCTGCCAAGGCATACCAATAACCACCTAATTTTTGTCGCCAAAACCCCAAAAATCTTTTCTTTTGAAACTCTTTTAATAATACTGTATTTTTTTTAGAATACTGAAAATTCCATGTCTTCTCTAACTGAGTTTCCGGTAATCTGGTAGTTTCACCGCCACAATTTGTGCCAGAACCATCTAATCCAATATTATAAGATTTGGGATATTTAGGAAATACGGTTATCATATCCTCCTTATATTGTTGATAGCACCATCGGATAGCCCATGAATGAATCTCGCCTTCTTGCTGTAATTGCAATAGCATACTCATATCACGTCCGCCACGATTAAACGCTCTTTGTCTCTTTCTACTTTTCTCAAACTCCCGGTAGTCTCCCACCGACCAATCAACCCTGTTCCAACGATCTGCCCAACTGGCCCATCCCCAGCATTCTCCTCTATATGTCCATAAAATATCCTCTTTGCAATTCTTTATCTTCCGGTTATTAATGAGCCATGTTGATATTGACCATACTTTAGGATCTTTTTCAAATGCATCCAAAGCTTTGTTCATAAAAAGCAAAAAATCAGGTGTTGTTATAATGTCATCTTCTAATACTATAGCTTTTCCATATTGATTAATTATTTTACCAACGCCCGATATAATAGATTTCTCAAGTCCTAAATTCTTTTCCTGAAAATATATGGTCATACTTGCAAACCAATTACACTCTTTAACCTCTTTTAAATATTCTCTTACTGCGTTTACTTTTTCTTCTTCAGTTGGATCTTTTGCTCCATCTGCAAATACATATAACTCGGTCTCATCACTTCCCCAGTTATTATGAAGAGCTTTTATTGTCTGCATAGTATGATTTAGTCTATTATAAGTAAACAATACAACCGGTGCTTTCATACCTAACACTCCTGACTTTTAAATCCCACATATTTCATGATACAAATCCGCATATTTCTTTAACATAATTTCTTCCGAAAAATTATTAATTATGTATTCTCTGCATTTTCTCTGTTTTCTGGTATACTCTGTATCATCTATCAATACTTTCTCAATCGTATTAGCCAGAGAATCAACATTTCTCTGTTCCACAAGCCAACCAACCTCTTCGCTCACAATTTCCGGGATACCTCCTGTTCTAAAGGCAATTACCGGCGTTCCTGCAGCCATCGACTCAACCAGAACTAATCCAAAGGTCTCTGCCACACTAACAGAAACAAATACATCAGATAATGCGTACATTTCATTCATGGTCTTCTCATCACTGATGTACCCGGGAGAAAATATCTGATAACCCATATCCTGGATTTCTGTTATATCGTTCCCCACTGCCAGCAGACAATAATTCTCCTTATTGTCAATTCTACTTAATGCTTGCTGCAAATATTGAAACCCCTTATAGGGATGTTTCACATTATTAGCCGCGATCATGATTATGTGCTTTTTTGAGGAAATTCCATATTTATCCCGTAACTTACCCTTATCCAGTGGGTGATAAACCGTTGTGTTGACACCATTGGGGATCACTTGTATTTTTTCGTTTCTAAGATAACTTTTATCACAGCAATCAACCAGCCATTTCGATGGTGAAACAAAAAATATATTCTTGTTACTGTATGATTTCATCTTACATAACAAGTACCTACTGGCTTTCTTTACTCCATGCTTCAGCCATTCATTCCCCTGGCACTCTCGACAGTCTTTTTCATAATGCCATTCCTCACATTTCATACCATATGGACAGCATCCGGTCAGCATCCACATATCATGCATGGTAACTACAATATTAGGGCATGCCTTCCTTATGCTATCTATATCTTCCGGTCCAAAATAATTCCCGTGCATATTGTGAAAATGAACGATATCAATTCCTTCTTTTTCAATAAAATGTACGATTTCCCTTCTGGCAATACTTGTTCGATATAGGAAATTATGATTTGGTATTGCAGCAAGAACCGACACTGCTCTCTCGAAGAAGCTATTATATATGACCTTAACCTCCTTTGGAACATTTGCCTGATATCTACCGGATATAAAATAACAAGCAAAGCCATATTCTTCGCTCCCACTATATAATTGTCTTGCAATCTTCTCCGCACCGCCGCCCCAATATAGCGCATTTATATATAATACTTTTATTTTTTTCTTATTATCCATCTCTTTGTTATCCATTTACTATTCCGCACAGCCAATCATATATAGCACCTTTTATCATATTTTTGTCAATTGAAAAATTTTCTTCTTTTTCTACTCTTATATTATCAAAAAAAGAATTTTCAAACAATTCTTGTAAAGTATCATACCCGATTCCTCTTACCTCATTCTCTTCCAATAGTCTTTTAGGCGCAATCGGTATCGTTCCGACAAAAATACTTTCCAGTAATACTCCTGATGTTCTTCCCTCATACACTTTCATATCATATGGCAAAATAGAATACTTTGCACCCGCCAATTTCTTATAATAGTCATCCGCTGATAAGACGACATTTTCAACAATTACATTATCTTTAGCCCGATACTGCAAATCTAAATATCTTTGCTGGTCTAAAAACTTTCCTGCAATCTCAAGTTTAATCCCATTTGCATTAAATACATCTATCAGCTTTTCCAGTTCTTTATAAGGATTCATCGTTCCAAGGCAGACTACTTTATCATCCTTAGGCGTTTTTCTGTACTGCTCATATTTTGCGTCATAATAGTAATCCGGCATATAAAAAACTTTAGGATGCGGTATCTTCATATTTTTCTGTGTATAAATAACAGCATCAAATTTACTTAATCCTCTTTTAAAAATGATATTTAAAGTCTTGCCCAGTATCCCTTCCGCAAATTTCTGTTGATACAATAAGCAAATCATAATTTTGTCCTTGGGCTTTCGATGAAAAAAGTAATATAAAAACAAGAAAAAATCCGTTCGGTAGTACCAGCAAATTTTATGTTCACTGTATCGATTCGATAACCCGATATTTCTAAATAATTTGTACTTATCCACCAGTCGTTTTAATAAGCCTCTATTTCCTTCTTCTACAATCTGATACGGCAGATTCGTTATTCTATCAAACGTTCCTGTTTTCATCGTCTCATGAATACATAAAGGTAATATTGCTTCAAGCTTATAATGATCTTTTAGCAGATCAGCATATTCCATCAATACCTTGGGGGAATGTCCGATTGCTTTGCCCTCTCCGTCACAGCTTCCACAATAATCAATAA
>CAVJLN010000119.1:0-5355 GCA_963650485.1 Bacteroidaceae bacterium | reverse complement strand
CCGTCGGGTTGATTACCCTGCGCATTGCCTGAGGTTCATGTCAAGGCTGGCGGACAACTTAGAAAACCTATAGCGTGGTGGCGTCAATCCCACGAAAAAAATGATTGACCCGGAATATTCCGAATACATTTTATTTTCAAATTTTCCTTGATCTGCACAAACATATCCTCTCTGAATCACATTATGTCTCATCATGTTCCAGACGTTCTTTTACTAATCCAATCATTATGATATTCAGCCAACCAAGATTCCCCTTCCATTCACCGGAACCAATTAAGTCTTCTTTTGTAAGATGCACATGGCTCATACTGTTTGCATCCATGAATAGTTACAATAGTTATAGATATAAAAATCCTAATCCTACGAAAAACCAGCACCACCATACACTTATTGACCAGTTCATTCCCCGCGTCATTAAGCGGATTAAAATTTCTTCTACTTCTTGCATATATATCTCTCTGTCAAAAATAACTGCAGAAAAGACCACTACCGAAGTAATGGTCTCCTACTTGTTTGTATTATTTATTATATCGGATTATTATATCTTTTTTAATAATTCGTCTGGTTGAATAACTTTTATTCTTGAGTTTTTAAAATCTGCCGGATTCCGTGTTACAATATAGTCAGCCATCATTTCCACGGCACATTCCTCTTGTAATCCATCTTCAAAATCTGTAAAATCCAAATTATCCAATGCTGCTATAATCTTTTGAGTATTCAGATCAGATATTTGAAATATCTTACAAAGATTCTTCAGTAAAAATCTTCTTTCCTCTTGATTAAAAGCTTTTCTGAGAATATAAAACAGATTTGGTATACTATGTGCTGCAAGAACTCCTTTCACTTCTTTCGTCGCACATTTCTCCATAATCTTTTTTGCATCTTCTGCATAGGGTTCCCTATTGGCAAGTACATCTATAATAATATTTGTATCAACCAATATTACCATATCTTTCCTCCCTTGCTCTCTCCAGTTCTCTATCTGCATCAAACCACTCCGGCAGTCTTCCGCTAAATTTCAGTATGTTTTGGAGTGCTTCCATTTCCTGCTTTTTATCAGCCGTTCTGTTAGATGACATTTCTTCAATATTTTGAAGAATATTAATCACATAAAACATATTGTCATCTGGCATACGTTCTATCAATTCAACAGCTCGTTCTTTCATCTGTGTCATTATTATCACTCCTTCCTTTTTCTTTATCATACTGTAAGTCTTACCGCATTTCAATAAATTATTTCTTAAAAAACATCCTCTTGCTGATGGTTATATGCATCTTCGAACTTCACTGCTCCATTGATCCATTTTACTACTTCTTCACATTTTGCCTGTAGCTTACCGAGTGTCTGCTCATCCCCAGAACTCACATCTGCCTATCCCAACAGGCTATCCACCAGTTCCAACAATTCCTCATTTTTCAGCCAAATCAGCTGGGATTACAAGTCAAAAGGCACACCGTCTCGACATCGTTTTCGTTGAGCAACACTTTGCCACCATCTTCTGCATCATAATCAATGCGGAATTTAAATCTGATTCGCTTCAGAATACGGCCATCCTCCCGTCTTTCTGGGTATAGGTCTATTCCTTCAATAAAAACATTTAAGAATTCCTTCCTCTCCAGTTCTGTCATCTCTTCGTAGAGATCATCAAACTGAAGAAGGACTTCGCAGAGCTGTTTTGATGAAATATGCTCATCATACGCTCCGGTAATTTTTTCTGTTACATCATCTATCTTTTCTTCCAGATCAGCTATCCTATCATAGAGACCGTCCATACGATCCTGCATGTCCTGATATTTTCTATCGTAGTGCCGATCCGTGACATCCAGTTTATCTAATTGCTGACTAAGCTTGTCCTTCGCTCCGGTCGCCTGAAGTAATTGTGTCTTCAGCCCATCTCGCTCTTTTTCCAAACTGGAGACATCGACCTTCTGATCTAATCGGTCTCTGATGAACGCTTCAAACTTTTCATCATGGACCATATCATGGATTACACCAATTACTTCGGCATCTGTATCAATCTGATTAAGCGACGGCTTAAAATCGCATTTACGATCTCTATCTATTCGCTTACGATGCAGACATCTGTAATAAAAGGTTGAATTTACCTTTCCGCTCGGATATTTCTTGCGTCGAACAGTTCCAGCAAGTGATGCACCGCAGATTGGACATTTAAGCAGTCCTGCGAGCAAATGCTCATGATCAAGGTCGTGTACCTTGTTCCATTTCACGCCGGTTTCTTTACGTTTCTCTCGGGCTTTATTCCAAAGTTCTTCATCAATGATTGCATCGTGCTTACCCTCTGCAATCAGATAATCATCACTTTTAACTCTGCGGTACTGGTCCCTGGTTCCTTTGACCTTTTCTGTAGTGCTCTTTCCATAGGCTATCTTACCAATGTAAACCGGATTATCCAAGACTTTCATGATATGTCCGCGTGTAAAATAGCTGAGTTCGAAATCACGATTTGTATTTTTCACATATCCATGATCATTCAGAAAGTTACAGATGGATTCAGCTCCCATATCAGAGTTGACGAATTTATCGAAGATGACTTTAACTATCTCTGCCTCATCTGAATCCACCACCAGTTCTCCCTTTTCCTTATCAAGCCGATATCCAAAAGGAGCCAAGCCACCGTTCCATTTACCTTCTCTTGCCTTCTGCTTACGTCCCTCCATTGTCTGAACCAGAATATTTTCACGTTCAATTTCTGCAACAGCTGAAAGCACGGTGATTGTAAGTTTACCGGAATCTTTTGATGAGTCAATTCCATCCTCAACGCAGATTAGATTCACGCCATAATCTTGAATATATTGTAAAGAATTCAGAACATCTGCTGCATTTCTTCCAAAACGTGAAAGCTTGAATACCAGAATATATGATACATCATCCCGATTGTCAGCTACATCCCTGAGCATCTGAGTAAACTCAGGACGGCCTGTGATATTCTTACCGGATCTTCCAGCATCGCAATACTCTCTGACTACTTCCATGCCCTGATACTCAGCAAAGCGGTTAAGTCTTTCCTTCTGGGCTTCCAGACTATATCCTTCAACCTGCATCGAGGTAGAAACTCGTATGTAGGTATAGCATTTTATTCTTTTCTTTTTACCACTCATACCTGTTCCTCCCTGTACTCAACTTTCTGATCCATCAGATCATAAAATTTCAATGCTTCCATTATCAGCAGCTCTTTTTCCTTGGTACACTTCGGCACATGATTTTTGTTCTGCTCCGGCTTATTATAAGCCTTCCCGATTTCAAGTCCATACTTGCGTTTTATCTGTGCAATGTAAAGTGTTGGAGCCTTAATTTCGTATTTATCGAAAATATAAGCTTTGATTGCCTGATAGGTTCCTTTTCGGACAACCACCTTTTGACTTCCATCACTCTGCTTCTGCATGACGATATTGCTCTTACCAGGAAGATTTATATCAATCTCTGTGCAATCCAGCATAAAGGTAATCATATCTTTCGAATTGTTTTTCTTGAGCATGTGACCATCAAAAGCAATTGGGAACTTAAACGAAATGCTTTTTATGATTCTTCCATCCGATCTATCTTCCGGAAATAATTCAATTCGGTCAATAAAGATTTGAAACAGTTCTTTCCGTTCTTCATCAGTCATCTCTTCATACAAAGCACTGAAGTTTTTCAAAAATGTCATGACCTGAACTGAAGAATCTGTCTTCTGCTTTAATGCCCTTACTTTTTCCCCGGTTAAAAATAATTTCTCTTCCAGTTTTTCAATACAGTCATAGGCCTCATCCAGTTTATCAGATGTCTGCTCGTATTTCTGATCATAATCGTCATTCAAAGGATTTAGTCCATCAAGAGTTTCGCCCAATTTATCTTTGGAAAGTTCTGCATCTCTAAGTGCTCTACGCAGCCTCTGTAATTCCTTTTCAGCCTTCTCCAGATCATCTTTATCACCAAAAGCCTTTTGTACTGTTTCCACGAAATCCTTATAGGTCTGCACTTTGCAAAGAATCTTCAGAACCAATCCATCTATAATTTCCTGGTTAAGCCTCTTATCAAAGGAGCATATTCTGCCATTTTGCCTTGTACTGTACCTGCAAGTATAGTAATAAATCGGGCGATAATAGCCATCTCCTTTTTGATTCTTCGTCCTGCTGATATTACCTGTAAGGCCTTTACCACAAATCGGGCACTTCACTATTCCCGAGAGGATATGCACATGACTGCCTTCTTCTGTCTTTTTATATTTAGCAGCTACCGTCAATCTTTTGGCATGTGCTTTATCCCATATTTCTTCAGAAACAATAGGCTCATGCTTCCCAATGGCCGATATGATATTAGCTTCATCCAGCTTTATGATTTTCCCATCATGATCTTTTTTATTTGTCCGGCGATTATAGTATACTCGCCCACAGTAAAAGGCGTTATCCAGAATCCTTGATACAAAATCATATGTAAAAGGCTTTTTTACGCCCTTGTTATTGTAAAATTCATATCCGCTCTGGTTCAATTCATGAGCAATTGAAGAAGCAGTCATACCTTCTTTCAGATATAAATCATAGATTTTCCGAATGATCTCTGCCTCTGAAGTGGCCACAACTAATTGCTGGTCAACGCTTCTATATCCATATGGAACTGTTCCTCCGGTAAATCCACCGTCTAATGCCTTCTGCATCCTGCCGGCCATAAACTGAACGGATATATTTTCCCTTTCCATTTCTGCAACTGCAGAAAGAATAGCAAGAGTAAGCCGACCTCCTTGCGTTGATGAATCAATTGATTCCTCTACACTTACAAGATCAATTCCATAGTCTTCAAGCAGCTGGAGTGACTTCAGAATATCCGCTGCATTTCTCCCAAATCTTGACAGCTTAAAAACCAGGACAAATGAGATATCATCCTTCTGGCTCATAATATCTGCCATCATCTGTTTAAAAGCCGGACGTCCTTTTATGCTCTTACCAGATTTTCCAGCATCACAATAACTGCCGGCTATTTGTAATTCTCTATATTCTGCGTATTCCTTTAAGCTTTGGTCCTGAGCCTCCAAGCTATATCCTTCAACCTGAGCAGCTGTGGAGACTCTTGTGTATGTATAACATTTTTTCAATTGTCTCCTCCTCTCTTGGGTGTTGCTCTATGTTACACAGTATTTCTGTGTTTATTAAATATATCATGATATCTACATTTCATCAAGTCTTTATAAAACAAAATTTGCCGGCAACAGGAGAACCTACTGCCGGCATTTACAATGTATATTATCCATTCTTGTGAACTTCCTGAAAAATTAACTCTCTATCCGATTTAGGTCACTCCTGAGGGTCTGGATTTTTCAGGAACGCCAGTATCTCCTCGTAGGATTTATCGCTGGAAGC
>CAVJLN010000118.1:0-5465 GCA_963650485.1 Bacteroidaceae bacterium | reverse complement strand
AAAAACCAATAATCCAAAATACCATTGGTATTGTGATAACAGAACATGCTGTCATTACAAGAACTGTTTTTGATGCAAATGCTGCATCCGACTTATAATTTTCCGCCATCATCGGAATCGCTGACATTGCCGGCATTGCCGCCATTAAAGTAATAATAGTCGTTTCCGTAGGTGTAAGAAAACATGCTGCTATCTTAGCTGCTGCGATAGGTACAATCAGCATTTTTCCAACCACAAGGAAAATATAATCATATGCATATGAGAAATCTCTTAAAGAAACATAAGACAATGTTGCACCCAGGAAAATAAGTGCAAGACTAAAACTGGTATTCCCAACAGAAGTAACCGTCGTTGCTATTACCTCCGGTAATTGGATATGTAATGATGTAAATACCACTGCAAGAATCATACAGATATTCATGGGGTTCAAAATTTTTTTTAATGTATTTATGGTAAAAATTCCTGGATTTTCCTCATCAGAGGAGGACATGATCATGACCCCCAAAGACCAAAGCAATAGCTGGTCGATCAGGGTAAAAAGAGCAATATAGGCACCGGCCTCTCCATTAACAAATAATGACAGTAATATTGGAATATTCATAAATCCCTGATTGCCGAACATCGTCTGTATCACGTGGATCTGCCTCGTCTTCTCAGGCAATCGGAAGATTCGTCCTGTTGTCAGCCCCAATATGAGCAGAAATGCAGAAAGTAACAGTTCCGCAATCACAAATTTCCAGTTCCACACCAAATCCCCAAACGTTACTTTTGCATCATAAATCAGTGCAAATCCAAGACAGGGAAATGTTATTTTTACAAGAAATCCTGACAGGACATTTAATTTTTCCTGCTTCAGCACACCCAGTTTTGCAGCCAGCACCCCCAAAAGCATCAGTATCACAAATGTTTCAATCTTATAAATAATAATTGCCGTCATAAATAGCTCCTTTCACCTTACGGTTCTTCAGGAATCAGTTCCTCCGGCTTTTTTATTGTATAGTATCCGTTGTCCTTATGAATGATACCTTTTCGCGTCAACTCACTAAATACATTTGCCACACTGACACGACTGGCATGAATCATATTAGCCAATTCCTGATGTGTAAATTTAATTTTAATTTTTACACCTTCCTCTGTTCTTGTTCCATAGGTCTCTGCAATATACGTCAGGGCATGACAAATTCTGGCATACGTTTCAGTAAAGGAAAGTTCCACTCCCTGTACAGAGTAAATTCGCATTTTTCTGGACATTAATAAAATAATTTGCAGCGCAAAATCAGGATCTGTATTAATAGCCTCCAGAAGTCTGGACACCGGAATTAAATAAAGTTCCGTATCTACAATAGCCGTTGCCGTATAATAGGTAGTATACCCCGGTAATGCTACAGCTTCTCCGAACATACAATTCTGTTCCGCAATATATACACCCTTTTCTTCTCCACCGACACTGTAATAGCTCAATCTGATTCTTCCCGATTTCACAATAAAGGCATAATTTAATATGTCACCCTGATGATAAATAATCGCATTGCGTTCAAACCGGGCAGGGGTGATATTTTTAGTAATCTTCTCCCAACTGTTTGTCGGTAATTTTACCCATGGATTGTCTTCCTGAATGTTCATATCTTTTTCTTTCTGATCATTATAAGCGGATAATAGCAGAAAAAGTGTAAACCATTTTACAAATTTTTACCATAAAAATATAAACTGTTTTACATACTATTGCTCGTAAACATGATAAATTTATCTGCATCAAATGTTTTTGGCATTTCAAGATGCGCCAGAACAGAAAGGAGAAAACCATATGAAAATTGTTTCCCATTCCTTATATAAGGGAATATTCCCGGAAGAGAATGATGATGTTATCTTTCTTTCCAACGAAGAAATGCTGGCACATCCTGAAATTCTGGCGGAAGCGGAAGTCCTCAATATCCATCCTTATATGCTCACAAAGGATTTTTTGGATTTGTGCAAACAGGTAAAATGGATCCAGACTCCCGCAGCCGGAGTCGATGGTGCAGATCTTGCAGAAATGAAACGACGTAATATTCTCTTTACAAACGGCTCTGGAAACATGAGCATTTCTATAGCAGAGGATGCCTTTTGCAAAATGCTCCTATTTTCCAGACGAGTCAGAGAATATGATGCTGCGAAGTCCAGAAAAGAATGGATCACCTTCGGACAGGATCCCTGGATGTCTGTAGTATCCAAAGATTTATATACAAAAAAGCTGGGGCTGATCGGTGACGGAGCTATTGCTTCCGAAATTGCCAAAAGAGCGAAAGCTTTTGACATGGAGGTTCTCACCTACGGATTATACAACAGGGATTGTCCCTATTGGGATCACTTCTACACAGATTCCGCAGGATTGGATACTGTATTATCACAAAGTGATTATGTGATCGTTGTTGTACCTCTGACCAAGAACACCTATCATATGATCAATGCGGATGCTTTTAATAAAATGAAAAAAGAGGCTATTTTCTTAAATGCCGCAAGAGGTCCCATCGTAGATCAGGAAGCTTTGATTCAGGCTCTGGAAAGCGGTTCCATTGCAGCCGCCGCACTGGATGTATTTGAAGTGGAACCTCTACCACCAGACTCCAGGCTATGGGATTTACCTAATGTATTCATTACAACCCACAAAGCCGGTGCCGGTGACAGCTGGGTTCGACGTTTAGCACAATTATATGCAGACAACCTTGCTCTGTATAGGTCAGGGCAGCCTCTCCGCAATCTGGTACGTCTGTAAATATAAAAAGAGGAGGACTATTATGGAATATCATTTTTCGGAAAAAGTATCCACCTTACAACCTTCCGCTATCCGCGAATTGTTTAAGCTTATGGTAGGCGAAGGTATTATTGCTCTCTCAGGCGGCAACCCCGCCAAAGAAGCATTTCCTATGAAAGAAATTGCAGACATCTCTAAAGAAATTTTAACAGAAAATCCTGTTGCTGCTCTGCAATATTCAATCAGCGAGGGATATACTCCTTTAAGAGATCAGATTCAGGAGTATGTAAAAAGAAAATTTAATATTGGCACAGAAGAGGACGCAGTACTGATTACCTCCGGTGCCCAACAGGCTAACGATATGGCTGTAAAGATCTTCTGTAATGAAGGAGATGCCATAGCCTGTGATGAAACATGCTTTATCGGATCACTCAGTTCATTTAAGTCCAATAATGTCAGCATTATCGGTATCCCGACTGACGATTTTGGTATGATTCCAAATGCACTGGAAAAAGCACTTGCAGATCATCCTAATATTAAAGTTATTTATCTGATTCCCAATTTTCAAAATCCTACCGGTGTCACAATGCCGTTAGAACGTAGAAAAGAAATCTATGAAATTGCAAAAAATCATCATATAATGCTCATTGAAGACAACCCCTATGGAGAATTACGTTTCCGGGGTAAAGATGTTCCTTCTTTCAAATCGTTTGATACAGAAGGTCTGGTATGTTACTCCGGAAGCTTTTCCAAAGTGGTTGCTCCGGGATTGCGTGTCGGTTTTATGGTAGCCAATAAACAGATCGTAGATCGCGGAACACTTTTAAAACAGTTTTCCGATGTACATACCAATATTTTGGCTCAGATGATCATTTATGAATATTACAAGCGCTACGATACTGACAAACACATTTCTGAAGTATCAGCATTTTATGGTGACAAATGCCACTATATGTGCGAACTGATCCACGAAAAACTTCCAGCAAGCATCAAATGTATTGAGCCGGACGGTGGAATGTTCGTATGGTGTACGGATACCACAGGTAAAATTGATATCGAAGCATTTGTTCAAAAACTGGTAACCGAACACAAAGTAGCTGTAATCTCAGGTAATGTTTTCACTACTGATGGAAGCAAATCCCATTCCTTCCGTCTGAACTTTACAGTTCCCACCAAAGAGCAAATTGAAAAAGGTATTACCGCTATCGGTGAGGTACTGGAAGAAATGTATCGCTCCTGAATATATGAAACTATATGAACAACTTGATGATTCAAAGGCGAATCCCCACAGGATTCGTCTTTCTTTTTATGTGAGGGTAAAATTATGGAAGAAAAAAATACAAAATTAGAGTTTCACGGTGGAATGTTTGGTTTGTTGATTCCTTTTGCTATCCTGATTATTGGAATTGTTGCTATTGCATTAAAGGGATGGGCTATGCCGATGGCTTTCTGGGTACCTGCACTGGCCGCAATGGCTGCCGCACTTTTCTTATCAAAGAAGCCGTCTGTCACAGCTGATGTTATGGTAGAAGGAATGTCACAGCCGATGGTCTCCATTATGATCATGGCATGGTTCCTGGCTGGTATTGTTGCACAGATCATGAAGTCATCCGGTCTGGTAGAGGGACTGATCTGGCTCAGTCTGGTTGTTGGTCTGAAAGGTGCTCTATTCCCTGCCATCACATTCATCTGTGGAAGTCTGTTATCTACTGCTACGGGCACCGCTCTGGGTACAGTAATTGCTCTGACCCCTATTATGTACCCGGTAGGAGTTGCTTTAGGTGCGAGACCAGCTGTTATGGCTGCTGCTATTGTAAGTGCCGCATATTTCGGTGATAATATAGCCCCTGTATCAGATACCACAATTGCATCCTCATATTCTCAGGGTGTTGAAGTATCTCAGGTAGTAAAATCCCGTTTAAAATACGCTCTAGTCGCTGCTGCAATTGCACTGGTCTTTTTCATTATCTTTGGTGGCGGAGGCTCTGCTGCTGTTTCTACGATCAGTGCCTCCGAATATTCCCCCAAGGGCCTGATTATGTTGGTAGTACCCGCTCTGTTGATCGTTTTAATGTATAAGGGTGTCCATCTGTTAGTCGCGCTGTCCGGTGCAGGCGTATTGGGAATTATATTAGGCGCTATTACAGGTCTGTTAAAGCTTTCGGATCTTTTAATCGTTGATATGGACAGCTTTTCCGTTGGTGGTATTATCGTGGACGGCGTCAACAGTCTGATCGACATTGCAGTATTTGCCATGCTTTTAATGTCCCTGGTACATTTACTTGAAAAATATGGTTTCTTCGAAATCATGATTGAGAAATTATCCCGTTTCACCAAAACAGAAACCTCCTCTGAACTGACCGTTGCCCTTATTAATATTGTCTTAAATCTGCTTACCGTAGCCAGCACCATTGTCATTGTAATTGAAGGTCCGATTGCGAAAAAACTGTTAGTTGAAGAAAAGGGAATCTCTCCCACCAGAAGCGCCAATATTCTGGATGCTATCGCTGCTGCCTGCATGTGTCTGATTCCTTACGGCTTTGGTCCGCTGCTTGCATTCATGTTTGCAGGTTCTTCCGGTGCAGTCGTTGATTTCACAGTCATGGAAGTTGCTCTTTATTCCTTCCACGGATGGGCTCTGCTGATAGTCATGTTATTTGCTATTCTTACCGGATGGGGAAGACATGACAGCATGGAAAAGGAAACAAGTTCTGATTCCGGTAAAGTAACAGCT